>DAINRZ010000035.1:0-13969 GCA_036741575.1 Kapaibacterium sp. (SeqCode) | reverse complement strand
ATTGGTAAAAATATGTTGTTAATTAATATTTGTGATAGAAAAATGAATCATTTTTGTCAATAATGTGTCTATCATATAATAGATATTGTACAAAAAGTATTATTTTTGTATGATTATCTTTTTATTCATTAGTTTATACGATGAATTAAAGGCTTTTTATTGATTTGATAAGAATAAGAGAAATTTTATAATTATTTAGAGAGGTTACAAATGTTTAGAAAAAAACTACTTATAGCATCGGCTCTGTTGATTGGCTTGTTCTGGGGGAGCGGGCTAAATTCGCAGCCATTGCAAGACGGTTCGTTCAAAGTAGAAACCAAGCCCTATGTACCCTTGGTATCATGGGACCAGATCTATGCCGGTAGCTACTATTATTATAACCTTCCGGTTATTCTTCCTTTCGATTTTTATTACGACGGGATCAATTGCCGTTATCTTACCGCCCTTGGTTCAGGTGGTTTGAAGCTTTCGAACTACAGCTACTATCCATATTGGTATAATTATCCTTATGGTTACGGAGGTTACAAAGATTCAGGCTATAGTTATTATGCACCTTATGGTTATGGAGATTATGCAGATAAATTAACACGTTACGAATACAACAGGGGCTACGGTGCCTACATTTACGGCCTGTGGGGTATGTATTTGTCTTATTGGACATGGAACTACCCCAACGACTACTCGATGAAATATCAGGTGACAGGTGCTCCCGGCAGCAGGGTTGCTACATTCCAGTGGTCTAATTTATGCTGGTACTACGTTGACTATGACTATTACTATTATTTTATGGGAAATCCAAGGTTCAATTTCCAGATAAGACTTTACGAAGGAACAAACGAAATTGAAATACATTACGGGCCTATGAATCGGGACGGTATTGATGTTTGCTGGGGATGCGCACAATGGGGTTACACTAATTATGGTATGATTGGTTTTACTAAGTATTACAACGGGTATTACGATCAAATAGATTACACATGGCCCTATGCATGGAGAACAACAAAAAATATTGGCTATGTTAATATTGACCCCAACGGAAACGGTAATATGGGATACAATAATTGGGAATACGGGATGCATCCCAGTATGGGCGCCGAACTCTCAAGAGGCTGGGGAGCATACGAAACCGTTCAGGATAATGATACATGGGACCAGATTCAGCAAGGTAATGTTATCAAGGTTAGTTACGGGCCAAGGATTATTGTCGATAAACCCACAGCCGACATAAGCTTAAGGAAAGATTATATTTACGGCGACGGTTCTACTGATCCTTCGGGGTATGGCAATGACCAGCATCCTCAGATGACTATCGATGGTATTGCCGGTGGTGCACAGGTAACAAAAGTTATCGACGGCCCAATATCTTTCCCGGTTCATTCCAATTACAAAGTTATTTATAATGCCAGGAATACTTTCCCGCAAATGACAAATACTCTATTCACTACTGCTACTCCCGGCGCCACATCCAATCCGGCATTCGGTTCGGCCCCAAGCGGCTGCCTCGACCTGAAAACAAACAAAGCAAGCATTTCGGGCGGTTTATACCGAGTGACCAACTCAATATTACATAATGCAAAAACTTATGAGAATGAATATTTCTTCAATATCGCTAATGATTGGGATCTTGAAATCAGCAGAGTATTACAGCCAAAAAGCAAAGAATTGGCTATGTATCCCTCGACCAGCCTTATTCCAATCAGCCTCAAGTATATTAACAGGGGTTTGAATGAAGTGAACTCGTTCTATTCGGTTGTTAGGATTTATAATAGTGAAAATATTGAAGTTTACAAGGACTCTGTTTACTGGGAAGCCGAAACACCTGCCGACAGGCTGAGCCTGGCTGAAACAAAAGACCTGAGCTTCAAAGCTTGGAATCCGCTTGGTAAAATTGGCGAATATACCTTCAAAGCATATGCTTACATTGCAGGCGACCAGGAATTAAACAATAACTACTGGCCATGGAAAACAAGCACTACGCAGCATATAGTAAAAGTCGTTCCCGAAATCGAGGCCGAAGCATTAGCGGTAATTTCACCAAATAATACTACTCCTTCGGGCACTAATGTGGACTATTTCGTAGGCAGGCCTATTCAGCCCCAGATTCGGTACAGGAATAATGGGATTACAGATATTTCCGATGCTTATACAACCGTTGTAATTAGGCATATCGGTACTGGTACCGAAGTTTACAAAAAGCAGAATATTGTCGTACCCAGTATTAATGCCGGTATTTCCTTTAATACTACAGATCACTTGTATGATTATTTTACCCCACAGGCTGCTGGCGATTATGAAATAACTGCCACTATTGAAGCTATGGACGATGAAGTAACTAAGAATAATTCAGTAACCGACTCGTTCAAAGTTAAAAACGCAATGACAGGTACCTATACAATCGGCGACAAGAAAAATACAGGCAATCCTGTATCCGACTCCATCTATAATGCCAGAAACTTTATCACGCTCGGAGAAGCTATTAATGCATTGTACAGTGTTGGTGTCAGCGGCCCAGTAGTGTTCGAATTTACCAAGGCAAGCTTTAAAGAAGGCGACGAAGATATGTCGAGCAATTTGCCGGCTATCGATTTCCGTGCAAAAATTAGCGGTGTATCTGCCACTAATACCGTTACTTTCAAAGCATCGAATTCGCTGAACTCAAGGGGCGCTGTTACTATCAACCTCTATTCGAACATTGGAATCGGTATCTTGTTCGGGCAATCACTCTCGGTTAGCAATAACAATGCAATTGTGAATTCAGCTGCTTCTTCTATCAGAAAAGTGTATGCAAATTCAGACGGTTACATAATATTTGACGGCGGCGTACAGAAAACCCTGAAATTTATTCTGCATTCACTGACAACTACAAGGCTGAATGCTGTATTTTATCTTTCGCAGGGCGCTTCGAATATTTCGATTAAAAATTGCCTTATCACCAATTCCGAACCCGCATACAGGTACGATGACTGGAAGCTTCCGTTAACATCCGAATCTAACGGCACATATACTTTCCAGCTCGATACCAGGAGCAGCAATACCGAATCATATTCTGCCGGTATTGTAATGAGGAGTGTCTCGCCTACCGAAGACTTTAATATGTTTAATCCTCTTAATAATAATACTGACAGGCAGAACGGTGTTGGGATGGATACTCTTGTTAACAAAAACAACCTGATTCAAAAAAATGAGATTTACGGTTTTGCTTATGGCGTTGTTTCAATTGGAATAGGCGTACTTAATAAAAGCGGGAAGGTAACAAAATTCTTTAACAACAATAACACTATTTCGGGCAACCTGATATTTGATATCGGCAGGGCAGGTATATTCCTCGGTTTCGAAGACAATTCCAAAGTAAAAGGTAATAAGATTTACGGTGTTGGCAAAGCAGGCGCTTACCAGGCAAATACAGATGTTGCCGGTATTTTGGCCGGCGGCGAGAAAAACAGCACATGGTATCCATACAGCAACTCCAATTTATACCTCGACGGAAACGAAATCAGTAATATCGGCACCGGACTCTATTCAGGTACCGCTGCGTCTTATGGTATTAAGATTGAGCAGGGCAGGAATGCATACATGAATAGTACATATCTTTTGCCTAATAAAAATGAAAATATCTGCATCATAAATAATGCTATATGGGGTATACAAACAAGCAATGCTACTGCCAACAGGCATGGCATAAGGGTATATACTATGCGTACAGCTCCTGCCAACTGGCAGTCTCCTATGATAACAGATTATTGGACTTATGGCGATAAGATTGCCAATAATACGATTGTTATGCCAAATGATGCTTACAACAATACAAGCGGTATGGTTTCGGGTGTAATGATTCAAAATGGCTGGAATACAGCTTTGTATAATAATACAATAGCTATGCTTGATAATAATAGTTCAGGTTCGACACATTATTACGCAGCAGTATTCTATATGGGATTAAAACCTTCGGCTGATGGTGGTTTAAAATCAGACAATAACCTGTTCTGGACAAGGCCGGCCGGGACTCCTACAGACAGTGCCGCCTTGTTTAGGTATATCGAAACCGACAATTCGTCAAACATAATAACCGCAGGCTACCGCAACGAATTCCTTGATGTAAACCAATGGCAAATGACTACCGGTAGCGACTTAAGGTCTCTTGTAAGGAATTTCGTTTCCGAATTGACCACACCGGATATTAATGATATGAATTCTAAGCTCAGGGTTAATAATATTCCTGATTGGCCAGTTAATTCTCCTATGAACAACAGAGGCATGAAATTAAACTATGTTTTGTTCGATATAGACGGCAACCAGAGGGGAATGTCGGCACAGGCATATGATATTGGTGCATTCGAATTCGAAGGCGATTTGCTCAATTCCGACGTCGAAGTACTTACCACATCTCAGCCTGGTGCCTATAAATCGTCTCCCGACCCACTGAATAAATTTTCGGATGCAGAGTATATTATGACTAAAGCCCCTGTAGAAGTAACAGCAGAACTAAGGAATAACGGTAAATTGGACCAAACCGGCCTCGACGTTAAAGTACAGATTTATCGCCAGAAACCCCGCTCGCTTCATACAGATCCGCTCGAGTTCTATACAAAACCGGAATTAACACAGAATATTGTTTCTGCAATAGCTCCCGGGGCGGTTCAGACTGTCAATTTTGGCTTAGCTGATAATAATGGTGTCGATTTCCATCCTGTGCCATATGCAGACTGGCGTATCAAGTATCAGGATAATATTGACTTTGCCGATTCACTTTATACTATCGAAGAATGGTTCTCCACGATGGAAAACAATGTTACTCCGCTGTATAAAATTGTCGTTAGTGTACGCGCCGACGAGGATATTTACAATAACGTATTTACAAAGGTATGCAGGTTCTATATCAAGCGTTCTCAGTTGGATATGCTGCTTTCTGTAGAAAATAGCCCCTATCCGACTACAACTGCAGATATAAGGGCAGGCAAGCGCAATTATGATTCTCTCGTTGCCGGTTTTAAAGGCTTGGGATGGATTAACCAGTGGGTAACAATGGAAATCGATACTTACCTTATCGACTACTTCGATATCTTTGAAAGAACAGGCTGGGAACCAAGAGCAGTAAATTATACAATTTATAGAACAGTGTTCTGGTCGGATGCTGACGATAAAGACCTGTCTATGTACCAGTCAGCCGATATTAGAAGATTCCTCGAATCGGGCAAGCCCGAACTGAAGAAAAACCTCGTTATTTCGAGCCAGGAATTAGTCAGGCAAAACTGGGACAACGATCAGCCTTTGATTGAGGATTATCTCGGAGTAAAACTTGATATTTCCAAGTATTATACTGATCCATTGAACTATCCTGTTTCAACTAATTTCTATACTGCTGGCACCGGTGTTCCTTATGTTATTAATGATGATACTAAATGGATTGAAGGAATCGGGCTGGGCAGGACACTAAAGCAGTATATTATTTCAACTGGATTGAACGATCCCAATCCAGTGCCAGGGCTTATGATGCTGAATCCCGAAAGCATCGGGCTTGCTGTTCAGGCCTACGTTTACAATAGTTCCCAGGTACTGGAGAAAGTACCTGCTTTCAAAGATCCGACAATGGGTGTTGCTTCTACGTCAATCAGCAGGAATGTTATTACTCTCGGTGTCGATTGGCGTCACTATGGCAGCGTTGAGACAATTCTTAGGGCAATCCTAGACTACTTGAACAAAAACGGTGGAGGTATTGTTCCTGTCGAACTTCTCAGCTTTAATGCCAGGGCTGTTTCGAACAGGGTAGAAATCAGGTGGGAGACCGGCTCGGAATTCAATAGCGACAAGTTCGATGTCGAACGAGCAGTGATTTCGGACGCTGGTAAATCCTCGTCCGTAAGAATTGCCGAACTCGATGCCTCGGGCAAAAGCAACAGCCTAAAAGCATACGGGCCAGTAATCGACAAGAATGTTAGTTTAGGAAGCGATTATGTTTACCGCTTAAAGATGGTTGACCTCGACGGCTCATTTTCTTACAGCGATGAAGTACTTGTTAGTGTTGGCGAAGTAGAAGGATTTTCTCTCAGTTCGCCAATGCCTAATCCTGCTGCAAATTCGGCAGTTGTAAGCTTTACTCTTGCTGCCGATGCAAACGTTGCAATCGAACTTTATGATTTGACTGGTAAACTGATCAGTGTTCTGTTCAACGGCTATGCAAAGGCTGGCATTAACAATGCTACTTTCGACCTCATGAACATTCCTGCCGGAACATATTCTTATGTCCTGCGTTCAGGCAATTCACTGCTGTCGAAGCAATTGAACATCGTTAAGTAAGTATTTACTATTAGTACTTTAAGGGGCTGCTTTACCAAAGGCAGCCTCTTTTTTTTTCTAAATATTCAATATTTTCGGCCGAAAATATTATTATCTTTGTAAATTGTTCTATTAGAATAATTTAATATAAAGGATATACCAGGCAGCGATGACTTGGTAAATGATTGATATAGTATATATAGAAATAAGAGAATATATATTCAGGAGATACTGTTATGAGAAAAGGATTTCTGGTTGCGGCAGTACTTATATTGCTATCAGTTGCCGCATTTTCGCAAATACCCAAAGTAATTAATTACCAGGCTGAATTAAGGGATGAAAACAATAAACCCCTAAACGGTTCATTCCTAATGACTTTTACAATCTACGACAGCAAAGCCGGTGGAATAGTTGTTTGGTCGGAATACCAGACTGTGACTGCTGAGCATGGGTTTATAAATGTGTATCTTGGCAATACACTCCCGATTAATATTAAATTCGACAAAGAATACTGGCTGGAGATTATGATTGAGAATTCCGGCAACCCTTTTCCAAGAGTGCCGCTAACTACGGTGCCATATTCATTCCATTCGTCTACATCCTCTGAATCTGACCTTGCGAAAATCGCAAAAACTGTACCTGACGGTTCGATTACGCAGCAAAAACTTGACCCTAATGTTAAGATGCCTCCGGGAGGCCCGGCTGGCGGAGATCTGGTTGGCGAATACCCCAACCCATTAATAAAAGACAGCGCTATTACAAATAAAAAGCTGACAATAAAATCCGTTAAAGCAATTAATATTAATACTGAAAAAGCCACGCAGGGGCAGGTGCTAACAGTAGGCAAAAACGGCACAGCTTTATGGGGCAACGATTCTGTTAAAGCCCAGAAACCACTGCTTGGAGCAGGAACAAATGATAATCCGCTGAGGCTGGACGATTCGCCAAACTTCATTATGAATAATGAAGTCATTATGTATAAGAATAATAATTGGGAAGGCAGCCTAATCACACCTTCGAACTTCTTTTCTGTCAATCAACCGGGGGCTAACACCCATAAATATGCCCTGACATGGGACAATAATAACCAAAGAGTGAAATGGGATATTCCGGCTTCGAGTATTTACAAAAGATACCCCCTTGTGGGCACAGGCCTTGAAGATGACCCGTTGAAAATCGATACCGCAAATGTTTATAAGAATTATATTCTTTATTATGATGGTTCTAAATGGACTCCCGGCATATTCAACGAGAAAATGATTCCCAATAATCATATTCCCTTCGGCAAACTTGTGCCTGGTGGAATCAACGGCGTCCTTGCTTATACTTCGGCTGGCTGGGCTCCCCAGTTGATCGATCCAACAAATTTAAAAACTTCCAACCATGCCAATAACACGACTGACGGAAATGCCCTGACCTGGAACAATTCGCTGGGATTAATGGAATGGAGGACTGTTTCTTCGATGGCATCAGTCAACACTTTGTTTCCGCTAACTGGTAACGGTACCATAAATCCTGTTACGCTGGCAAACGGAGCTGAAAACGGGCAGGTCCTGTATTGGGACAATACGAGCACAACCTGGACACTGACTCCAAACATTGCACCGGCGGCAGGCCAGGTACTAAAATGGAATAATACCTTAAACAGGATTGAGTGGGGGGACGATGACGGGATGATACTGCCTTATGTTTATAATACTCCATCGGCAGGGCAGGAGCTATTCAGGTTATACAGGACAGATATTGCTGGAGGAGCTAATTATATCGTGCGCTTTGTCAACCAGACCGACGGCAGGTCGCTCTATTTGCAAGGGAATAGTGCTGGAATTTTTGGACCCGACCCCGGCGATAACGATGAAGCTGTCCTTGTAGTAAACAATGTTAATCCATCGTATAATAAAACAGCAATAAAGACTTACGGCGATATCAGGGCCAACGGCAAAATCGGGGCCGAATTAATCGCATCTGACCAGTATTATGTTCTAGGTTATCCGGGCGACCCAAATTCTGCTACATTCTCTGTGCCGTTTAATGCCACTGCTCCTGTTAACTTATCGAGGGATTTGGCTATCAACGGCGGTGTACAATTGGCAAATGCTGCAAATAACACGGCAGGGACTGTTCGCTGGAACGGCACTAATTTCCAGGGATATAACGGCAGCCAATGGATAAATTTCGATTCAGACATCCTCTGGTCATTCAATCCTTCTGAAAATGTGCTGGCATCATCGGGCGATTGGGGAATTAAACGGTTTAATAATACGACCTACGGTTCCAATGCTTCAACTCATATTAATCTTGGATTCGGGGCTTCGGCAACAGGCGCTAACTTGCAGAACTACCAGTATGCCACTGTAATTGGTGGTTTTGACAATACCGCCGGAAACTCATTTTCAATTGTGGCAGGGGGTGGCAGCAATGCAGCAACAGGTCCTAATTCTGCAATACTCGGTGGTACGAACAACACTACGCTCGGCGACAGGTCTGTAATAGCCGGTGGCAGTTATCTGACAGTCGGGGACAGGTCCTTCGGTTTTAGGGGTGGTATTGGGAGTAATCCTGCTGCGATTACTGATGTAAGCAGCGAGACGGAGACGTTCCACATTGTGGATGCTAATTTTCACTTTAACTATAATAATACTGCCGCTAATTTCAGGCTAGACGGCGATAACCTTGATTATGTTTTATTTATGAATCCGGTAAACGACAGGATTGGTATAGGAACAAACAATCCCGCAGCGCTGCTTCATGTGAACGGCAGCCTGATGCTGGCAGCGGGCGCATCTGTTAACGATATATCCACGGATAATACATTGGCCGGAGCCGACAATACAACTCTGCCCACACAATTAGCCGTAAAAGACTATGTCGATAACCAGATAGCCGCCCTGGCAAATCCCTGGACAGAAAATACCGTGCCTGCAAATTATATCAGCGCTATTGCCGGAGGGCTTTCGACTAATGGCGCTACTCTTTACGGTACTGCGGCTAATACTCACATTAACTTTGGTTTCGGCAGCTCGCAAACCGGCCAATCGGGCCAAAATTATGGTTATGCTACAATAGCCGGTGGCCAGGATAACATAGCCTCGAATGTTTATTCTACTATTGGCGGCGGCCAGAATAACGTGGCTTCGGGTAATGGGTCAGCCGTCATGGGAGGTATTGCCAACGAAGCGAGAGGGCAGAGGTCGGTCGTAGCGGGTGGCAGCCAGTTAATAGTGGGGGACAGGTCGTTCGGCTTTCGCGGCGGGATAGGCTCAAATCCGGTTGCACAACTCGATGTAAGTGGTGAAACAGAAACTTTTCATATAGTAGATGCTAATTTCCATTTCAATTTCTCAAATGCTGACGCTGACTTTAGGCTTGACGGCGATAATAATGACAACATCCTGTTTATGGACGCTTCCACAGACAGAATAGGAATAGGGATAGATACGCCCCTGCAATTATTTCATATAAACGGGATTATGAAGATTGGCAGCGACCCGGACCCTGTTGCAGGAGCTTTTAGGTTTAATTCAAATAATGTAGAGGTTAATGACGGAGTTAACGGCTGGATTAGAATAGGTAATTTCCAATTGGTTAACGGAGTGCTGAAAACTGCCCAGGACTGGGGTATAGCAAAAAGTAACGCTACTCTTTACGGGACTTTGGCAAGAACTCACGTCAATTATGGAGGATTCGAAACTACAGGTTCATTTACCGGTACAAATTCCCAGAATAAGAAATACTGTGCAGTAATGAGCGGTTCGGATAATACGGCTGCCAACGACTATGACGTCGTTACAGGCGGTAAAGGAAACACAGCTACCGGTGAAGCATGTTATATAGGCGGTGGTATAAATAACTCTGCTAACGGTTATAATTCAACAATAACCGGCGGTACGAATAATTTTGCCGGCGGTACTAATTCCACCATCGGGGGCGGCGGCGACAATACAGCAAGCGCCGATGGCGCTACGATTGCAGGTGGTATTTTCAATATTGCCAGTACGAGCAGCCTGAACGGCAGTTCTACTGTTGGCGGAGGCGCGCTCAACGAGGCTACTAACGATTATGCAACAATAGCAGGTGGGCTCGACAATACTGCATCGGGCCTAAACTCATTTATAGGTGGTGGCGAGACTAACACTGCAAGCGGCGACTATTCAGTTATTCCAGGCGGCAGCAACCTTACAGTAGGCGATTATTCCTTTGGTTTCAGGGGCAATCTGGATGTGGGCGGAACGGCAAATGTGTCCGGCGAAACTAATACATTCCATATTGTCGATGCACATTTTCATTTTAACAGCAAAAACCAACCGGCAGATTTTATTATTGACGGTACTTCTGATAATGTCATATTTGCTCAGGCATCCAGTAATTTCGTCGGATTCGGCAACAACAGCCCCACAAGCAGGATAACATTGCCCAATACTGCCGGCGCCGGTGGCGAGGGCCTTGCCAACAACTGGGCAACTTATTCAGACGGCAGGGTGAAAACGGAACAGGGTAGTATAAAATACGGACTCGATGAAGTGATGGCAATGAATCCTAAGGAATACAATCATCACAGTTCTGAATTCAGGGATGGTCAACTTATAATCAGCCAGGAATACAAACAAAACATTGGCCTGGTTGCTCAGGAATTGTATGAAATAATCCCCGAAGCTGTAAATAGGCCTGTAGATGATTCTAAGGAGCTTTGGAGCGTCGATTATGATAAACTCATTCCCGTACTAATCAATGCCGTAAAAGAGCAGCAAGAGCTAATTAAGAAGCAAAACGAACAGATTAAAGCTCTGGAAAGCAGACTTGACGGTATCGAAGAACTAAAACAGCAATATGCTTTGCTTCAGAAGCAGTACGCAAACCTTGAGAAACTTGTTGGCACCTTGAACGATTTTATGCAAAAATCAGAGTTTAAAAGCGTCGGTAAATAGCGATTAATTCCTTATAATATAAGATGATTGATACTGTGTGGGGGTTTGCATAATGATTATGTAAATCCCGCTTTCTAAAGCGCTTAAATCGGTCTTTAGAGTCCTGGTGCCGTATTCGCTGTTAATACCTTCGAATATTACTGATTTTACTTTCCCAAGTATATCAGATATATACAACTTCGTATAACCAGATTCAATTAGTTCAATTTCGATTTCAATGTTATCGCCGGCCGGATTGGGCTTGATAGACAATATTTGTGCCTTGCCCGATGGGTTGATAAGCCTGCTTCCACCCTCGGGGCAGATACCGAGCAGCTTGAAAACACCCGACTTCTTTTCCACATCCATATCGACAACATTGTTGCCTGCATCGATAAATTCAAATTCTTCTATATCCATAGAGGTCTCTGACACGCTTCCCAGCCCGGCTGTAACAGGTATCTCGGCAAGGATTCCCGAACTGCCGATTTTGCTCTCTATATTGACATAAGTAAACTCTTCGTCAAAATCATATGTAGAGGAAATATCGGGCGAGAGAATAGTCTTCTGGAATTTTATCCTGGCCCTGGTTTTTTCGGCTATACCCTGCAATCCGTCAGCTTTCACGTTTGCCAGGACGAGTTGCAGCATCCTTTTTTCGCCGGCATAAGCTGAATCATCTTTGATATATACCATTCCACCAATTCCGGTGCCGAAAAGCTGAGCAACTGCCGGAGAGCCGGTGCCGTTAAAATAAAAAGCAATCTGCCCCGAGGTCCTGCCTATATATTTTGGCTTGAAACGAAGGTTCATTTGCCTCGAATCTCCGGCCAGCAGATTGAAGCCGCCGCCGTTCAGTATTTCGAATTGCTCCATATCGGGGCCTAACTGGCTGACGGAAGTTATTGTTACGGGCGTTGCAGAGATATTCTTAAGGAGATAGACTAATGTGTCTTTTTTATCTAATACCTCTACTTTACCAAAATCCACAAGGTCGGATATGATACTCAGTGTAGGTTGCACACCCTCGCCCCGGATAGCCTGGGTAAGAGTATCTACCTGAGTCAGGATTTTTATTACTGCTGTTTTTATTCCAACGGATTTAGGCTGAAAACTGAATTCCGCTGCACGGGTTTCGCCCGGTTCCAGCGTGAAAGGGCAAATCCTGGAGACAAGATAAAACTTATCCGCGTCGGTACCTGTGAAATAAATTGAGTCAATCCTAATCTTCCAGGTGCCGGTATTTGTTATAAATGTGCTAATGACAGAGTCTTTGTAGTCGCCAACAAGGCATTGCTTCATGTCGATATCCAACGACTTGGCCTCGGGTACGACAATCGACCACACCGCATCGGATGAATCGGATTGCATTTGGGCATTTGCCGAAGCAAAAAACCCTGCAAACATCGCGATTAATACTAATACATTTTTCATTGTTTACACTCCAATTTATTATAAATATATTTTTTTAATCTTTTATACATCTTATATTACATCCGTATTTCAATAAGAAAACATTACCACTAACTGTAGGGCTGTCATTTCTCAGGAACCGGACCATAGATTCGGTTTGAGAATAAACTTCGCTGGTCCACCACAAAGCCCAATACCCCATATTCCAGAACCCTGCATTGAACGCCCTGTAACCTCCCGGATGAGCAGAGAATCCTGTTTCATTGGTAGCATAACTGTTTGGGTATTTCCACAATCCGTCACCTAATTCTTCAATTCCCATACTTTTGAGTTTACCACCCTGGTTTTCACCGCCAATACACTGTATTAGAATATCCCATTCTTTATCACTTGGAATATGCCATCCCTCCGGTGCAAGGCCGCGCGGGTCTCTTACAGCATATCCGTTGTATAATTTCCCATATTTTATTCCATTCGCAGGGTCATTTTTATAATAGCACCATGCTCCGTATGTGGCATTTGCCCATGTAGCCGAATCCCTGATTTCGGGTATAGGGTCGCCGTTGCGGTAATATTCCACATCCAGGTTTGTACTCATCCACACTTGGCTGCAAATTTTTACCTGAGGGTAATCGGCCTCAATGAAATTGGCCCTTGCCGTAACCCTTGCTAAACAGTTATTACTTGGGGTATTCGGTACTTTCCATTTATAGCTGAGCCCTTTGGCTTGTTTCTCAATGTTTATCCACGAAATGCCGCCATCGGTGCTATACTCGATAAGGACTTTTTCCTCGGGCAGAACTCCTTCCCATGTTATAATCGTATCGCTTCCTGCTACAAATACTTCGGCGCCGTTTGGGTGAACCAGCTTCAGTGTTCTTACCGAGGGACTTTTCCCCGGGTATCCGCCGGCAGCGTTCAGGGTTACAGGGCATAAATCATTATCGAAAATAATCCTGCAATACGAATAGCCGCTGTCTGTCGGATTATAACATATTTTCACTTCGACACTTTCGCCGGCTTTCAACTTGAATCCGGTAGATGGTTCCAACCTGAATTTGGGATTGGATAAAGTGATACTCTTCACATCAAAATCACCGTTCACAGCTGTAATTTTTACAAGTTTGCATGTATCCCCCAATGATTTGTAAAACTTTACAACCGGTGGTTCGAACAAAAGGTTCAAGAAAGACCAGGAAGGCGGGAAGTAATCGAATTGCGATACGATACCGGTTGATTTTTGGAAAGCTTCTGCAATAGTAATCCCTTTGGGGCAGGTTCTTTCGCTTTCCCACTCGATTGTACATGCTGCAGTTGCTTGCAAATAATGAAGTATCCTCAGGCATAATTCTCTCACCTGATTGTCAGTCATTATGTAT
>DAINRZ010000034.1:0-14124 GCA_036741575.1 Kapaibacterium sp. (SeqCode) | reverse complement strand
AAATCAACATTGTAACTAAACATACGCTTTCTATTCTGTTATTTCTGCTAGAAAAACTGAAGTAAATTTACTTTATATTTTTATGAAATTTTTCACAATTCCCCGTTCACCGCAATAGGAGCGGCTAAGAACCTACGTAGTTTTTACGTAGTGAAAAATGTTTATTAGTGTTGTATATTGAAATCGAGTTTTTCAAAAACAATAAATGGAGGTTTTATGTCTGATGTATCAACTGTCCGCGAATTGAGTGTAAAAATCATCGATTTCTCTGCAAAACATTATGGAATAGCAAATGCTGATTCATTTAAAAACAAGAAAGAAGAACTCTATATGGGAATGTACGAGTTTTTAAAGTATGTTTACGGGGGAACCATGCCATGCTATATTCATCATATACTCAGAGGAGATAAATACTTTACATCTGTTTTTAAGCAAGAAGGCGCATGGAGTATACTTGGCGGCACACTTCCTGATCAAAAAGAATTAAAACTTTTTGTTCCAAAAGCAGTAAGAGATATTCTTCCATTACTGCCAGAATGGATTACTATCGAATGGTTTCATACGAACGGTGACAGACTAATACCTGATGATGTAATCGATAAAGCAGTAAAAGAATGGAAAGACAAGAATAGTAAGTAATTTCCTTTTTTCCAGGTAAGAATATACATTGATCATTTAACACGTATAATATTTTTTTTCACATTTTATTATTGGAGGGCGAAATGGCATTATTCAAGGTAAACAGCTTTGCTACGATTGGCGTATCAGTTCCTGAAATAAGCATGAATAGGCTGAGTTTGACAGGTAAATTCAAGTCGATTCCCAAAGGAATGACATTTAATGCTTTCAATGAAGGATTTCAAAAAGAAGAAATCCCAAAAGTTGATTTAATTAGTTCAGCGGGGAAATGGGGATTTTACTTAAAAAAATTCAAATTATTGAAAAATTTTGACTTTGATTTATTTGGTTGGTTAAAACCAGCAAGCGATATTTATATTATTTCCATATGCTGGGATTACAGTGGAAACAAGCCATACATTTACCCGATTGATTCTGTGAAAGCAGAAGAGTTAATTACTCCAATGAAAAAAGATAAAGATCTTATTTTTATGGGTGACGGGATTAACTTATGGCCAGTAAATACGGTAGTTGGAGGCTTGAATGTGATTATCATGATTTTTGAATCCGACCAGGATGTAAGAAATATCGGAGAAAGCCTGGCTAACGTAAAGACAACAGTAAATAATAGTAAATTACTTGAAATAATCAGTGGAATAGCAGCAAACCCTACAAAACTAATAATTGATACAATTACCGGAGCAGTAAGAGAACTAATAGGTATAGTTGGCGATATTCTGAAGTGTGATAAAAATGATGCAGTAGATGTTTTCCAGGGGACTTACGGCACCGAAAAGGACAGAGTAACTATTACTGAAAGTTATTCACATGAGAATTCGGAGATTGAAGTAGAACTAACCGTTAAATAGTTATCTACTTGATAAAAAAACAAGACAAATGGAATTATTATAAGGTTCAAAGAAACTAATTGTTGCCCTTACTTTCTTCATGATTACGAGCATTATTGCAATTAAAACTAATATTTTTCAATTAAGACGCACTTGTATCAATGTATGTGTTAAAAATCATATTGGCACAGCTAATTTTTTTCATTGCCATTTACCATAAATTTAATAAGTTTAAGTTTATTTAAATTCAAATGTAAATTAAGGAAATTTATGGCTAAAAGCGCTAAGATTGCTGATACCAAAACAAAGAAACTAAAGAACGAACTAAGCCCCAAACAGCTTAGATGGACCTGTCCCGAATCGAAATTCAGGTTCAAAACAACTAAGGACATAAAACCGCTCGACGCAATCGTCGGCCAGCCCAGGGCTATCGAAGCCATCAGGCTCGGCGCAGAACTTTTTGCCAAGGGTTATAATATATTCGTTACAGGCCTCTCAGGCACAGGCAGATTTACTACAGTGAAAAAAATACTTGAAGAGGTTACCACTTACCACCCTCAGCTATATGATTACTGCTATGTGAAAAACTTCGAGAATCCCGATACTCCAAGGTTGATTAAACTTCCCGCAGGCAAAGGCAAGCAATTTTCGAAAGCTATGGACGACGCCGTCACATACTTGCGGCGCAGGCTGCCAAAGCTGTTCGAGGAAGATACTTTCCAGAGCGCAAGGCGCAAGATTGTCGAGGAATACCAGAACAAAGAAAAAGAAATACTTCACGCATTCGACGAAAAAATAAAGCCATTTGGTTTTATCCGCGGGCAAATCGAAAACGACCAGGGAGTCACCCAGCCGGAGGTATTCCCGCTTATCGACGACCAGCCGGTCCAGGTGGAGCTGCTCGACGATTTTATAACCGAAGGCAAACTGACGCGTGAAAAAGCTGACGAACTAAAAGAATTGTATAAGAAATTCCATAACGAGATATACGACCTGGCACGCAAGGGTATGAAACTGATGCAGAATTTCCGAAAAGACCTTTCCGAAAATGATAAAAAAGCATCGGAATTATTGGTGAATACAACTTTCGATGAAATTAAAGACACTTTTGCAAACGATACAGTTAATATGTACCTCGATGAAGTTAAGAAATTTGTTCTGGAAAACCTGAATGTATTCGTCCCAGCCAATAATCCGCTCAATCAGGTCATCGACGCACAACAAAATAACAGCAACGAGAAGGATAAATTCCTGGATTTCTTAGTTAATGTTATACTCGATAACTCGAATACCGAAAATGCGCCGATTGTAGTTGAGACTTCGCCATCTTATACAAACCTGTTCGGTACCATCGAGCGCACATTCGACAATCGCGGCTTCTGGAAAACCGACTTCACAAAAATCAAAGCAGGCTCGCTGCTGGCAGCAGACCAGGGCTACCTTATCGTCAACGCACTCGACCTTTTCACCGAGGCGGGAGTGTGGCCGGCCCTTAAAAGAGTGCTGCTCTACGATAAACTGGAAATCCAGCCTTACGAAGCGATTTTTCAGCTTTCGCAGTTGCACCTGAAGCCCGAACCTATCGAGGTCAGCGTTAAAGTAATAATAATCGGCGGGCAGTCGCTTTACCAGTTACTTTACCTTCACGAAAAAGGCTTTAAGAAGATATTCAAAGTAAATGCCCAGTTCGATTACGAGATCGAAAAAACCGAGGATATGATAAAGAATTATGCACATTTTATCGCCAGGGTGTGCGAAGCAGAGAACCTGCCCCACTGCACGCCCGACGGTGTTGCAGCAATTATCGAATGGGGGGTCGAGCACGCCGGCTCGCAAAAAAGAATTTCACTTAAATTCTCGGATGTTTCGGATATTATCAGAGAATCGGCATTCTACGACAGGGGCTCGCGCAGGAAATACATTAACCGCGAAGACGTGGAAAAAGCTATTGAATGGCGCCGCCACCGCAATGACCTGATAGATGAGAAAATTAAGGGCCACATTCTTGAAGGAACTATAATGATAGACACCGAAGGCGAGCGTGTTGGCCAGATTAACGGCCTGACGGTTCTCGACACCGGTATATATTCATTCGGCAAGCCGGCAAGGATAACCGCTACAGTCAGCGCGGGCAATGCCGGTATTATTAATATCGAGCGTGAAGTTGACCTGAGCGGCAAGATACACAACAAAGGCGTACTGATTATTACTTCAATACTCAGGGAGAGGTTTGCCCACAAGCTGCCCATGTCGTTCTCGGCATCGCTTGCATTCGAGCAGTCTTACGGCGGCGTGGACGGCGACAGTGCATCGGCAGCAGAAATTTATGCCCTTCTCTCATCGATTACCGGCATTCCAATCAAGCAGAAATATGCAGTAACCGGATCTGTCAACCAGAAAGGAGACATTCAGCCCATAGGAGGGGTAAACCAAAAGATAATAGGATTCTATGAAATTTGCCGCGACAGAGGATTTACCGAAGGCCAGGGAGTATTGATACCAATACAGAATGTCCCCGACCTAATGCTGCCAGGCTATGTTATCGATTCCGTAAAAGAAGGAAAATTCCACATTTATACAATGAAAACAATTGAAGACGGGATTGAACTTCTGCTGGGCAAACCAGCCGGAGCCAGGAAAAGCGACGGTACTTATCCCGCCGGCACTGTGTACAACCTTGTTGATAAACGGCTCGAGGAACTGCGTAAAGCAGCAAAAGCTTTTATGAGCAAGAAAGAAAAAGAATGAGCCTGGAATAGGCTTTATTTCTCTTTAACTACTCTGCACAAATGCCGCCTGTGGCTGCCGTCTTCGGTTATACCGTTAATGGAAAAATAATAAACGCCCTTTGCCAGGTCGGGCACAAACCATTCCACATTGTGCAATCCCATACCGGCAGGACAGTTTGCCAATTTCCCGATTTCTTTACCATCAGCAGAATAAAAGACAATTTCTATTGAATTGCAATGCTTTGGCAGTGTGTATGTAATCGTAGCCCTGTAATCAAACGGATTCGGATAAGCCTCTGTATTTACAATCCATTCAGGTTCTTTGAACGGGACAACGTATGAAAGCTGATTATTCGATTTGCAAAATTCGCAGTGCGATAACCCTGAATCGACAATAGCAAAGAATTCTACGAAACCTGCATCCGAAGGAACCGCAAACGGGACGCTGAACCGGTATTCCTTAAATTTCTCCATTGATTCAAACAAATTCTCTGCTATTTTCACTGTATCGGGCCTGCCGTCGAATGCACTGTCTCGAACAATAACTGCATATAAACCGACATTAACATTGTTAGAATTTGCCATACCGTTGCGGCAGTTTATGGTAAGATTCACCGGCTCGCCTTTAACAAGCTTATCCCTGTCGGCAGTAATACTTTCGAGCCTGATATCTTCGGCTGGGAATCCAAGAATATCCGTATCCATGAACCTGAATGGCTCTACCCCGTCTTTTACTTTGACACCGCGCCCCATATAAGTGACAGCAATCTCATTTACTGCATCGGAAGTGTCATAAATAAATGAACATACATCAGGGGTTTTCAGGTAATTATACGGCACCTTCCTCGTCTCTCCGGGCAGAAGCGTGCCAAGAGAAAAAGCGATGTCCTTCCCCTGAATAGCAGAGCAATTTGTCAGCCCTGAAGTATCCGGATAGAAATAATGCCCCGATTTGACTAATAGTTCTACATTTTCGGCAATATCGCTTCCCTGGTTAGATACTTCCAGCATTATGCCCACGCTGATTACTTCTTCCTTCGATTCCCAAAAGTAAGTGCCCCGAAGCCCGGCTTTTTCGCCGTTAACATTTTCGATTTTCTTAGCCGTATATATTTTGGGTCCACTGACAGTGGCTTTGACTGATGCGCTCTTTACCGACAGGTTTTTAAATGCGTCATTATCGTAAATTAATGACGATAGCTCAGTGAGCGGAATATCGTCTGTCGGGTCGTTTAATGCCTTGTAACTGTTGAGTTCACCCTTTTCAAGAATATAAACTGACGGTAATTCAACTGACGGAAAATTCTTGAATTGGGACATGTCAATCGCTTCCAATTTTGTGTTTTCATCGAAAACGGTTGGAAGGTTATTATTCATTTTATCGAAATCAAGGTAATTAACATCTGTTTTAGACCATTTAGCTTCATCCAATCCTGTAAAATAAGGTGAAACCTTAGAAGTAAGGCTCTTCAAATCGCCGGTACCCACAACAATTTTTTGGAAGTTGGCAATATTGCCGTTTGCGTCCTTATCCGTAATCGAAAAGTTTGCAGGTGGTACTTCATAGGCAATTTTCCCTTTGTTAACTCCGTCGTAGTGCTTCCTGGTTCCGTCCATTTTGAAACCAATATTGTAAACTCCGTTTGCAAGGGTTTCATCAATCCTGAATAAGTAGATATAGTAAGCCCTTCGTGAAGGCTGCATGAGCGGCAGATTAGTACCCAGTTTAATCAACACCTCACCTTCCGGCTGGTTGAAACGCCAGCCTGCCCTGAAGGAACCTATATCGTCTCCGCCCTGGATTATTTCACCCGTCACAGGATCTACTTTAGCAGGTACGAGCGGCCTCGGATATGCCACATAGCTCATAACAAGCGATGTATTGCCCAAATCCGCTGGTAATACTGGCTCAATCTTTGTATTGATCCAATTATCGTCAGTACCGTTAGATACCTCTATCCTCACTTCGAGCAGTGTACCTGAAACCTGCTTCGGATAATCTTTCAGGTCCGGATTGTTTGCATCTGCGCCGGGTATTAAGGTGACATTAAAATTATCCTGGCCGGGATCAATTATTGCAGGCATTGTGATATCCGGTACAATCAGGCTGCATGGGTCCTTGTCGCCGGCGTAAGTTGTAACTGTCGATTCGCCGAAACCATACGAGACATGGTAGGGATCGAAATTATGATCGAATAAATGTGGCTCGTTTTTATCAGTAATCTTATGCTTCACAAAAACAGTATCTATTCCAAACCTGGCAGCCGATGGGCTTGCAGTAGAGGTCAGCGTATAATCAGTTCCTTTGGCATAACCAGATAGCGAATGGGAAAACAGTACCCAGGGTGAACCGCCGAAAATTTCTTCGACAACGAGCCAGCCGCCTTTGCTTATATCCACTGGCCCCTCTTTGCCTAAACCCTCGTAATTGACCCTGAATTTAAAATGCGTTTTGCCGAGATTCTCGAAAAAGTCATCCCCATAAGTATTATCTGCCCCGCAATACCATCCTGAATCGACCATGCCGTAAATATCGTCACGGAAAGGTGTCAGCGGGTAATCCCTCCACTTTTCACCGTTATCTAACATAAATGGATCGTGCAGGAAGCCAGTAGATGAGCAGAACCTGTCGCCCCTGTCGTCTATCCAGTCATCGATTCCATCGTGGTTATCGTCGTCCAGTGCAGGCGGTATTAAAAGCTGGGGAACATAAATCTGGTACTGGTATGGAGTTTCCCAAATTTCCACCGTGTTGCCGGTATTCTTATTGTCAATCCATTTTGAAAATGGTTTTCCGTCCACCTCCACTATTTTGTCAATATCGTAGGAACCGTCTTCCTTTTTGGGCAGGGTAATTTTGTAGCCTCCCATACCTTTCGGAATATCATACAGCATATAACCGAACACACCATCGCCTAATTTTTCCTGACCTTCTATTTTCTCGGATGGGTCGTTATAATCGACATCATAGCCAACATTCCTTATCCAGTAATATGTATATTCAGTAGAAGCATCTACATCGAAAACCAATCTGGCTTTGCCGGTCGAGGGCAGGAATTGCAGTGTTTCATTCCCTGTTGTGTCTGTAATAGTAAAATTATTGGTAAGATATTCAAACTGCAGCGGATTGGGCAGGGGTGCATAGTATGTGTACGTAGTCCTGATAGGCGATACCCTGTTTTCACCGAATATTGTTTTGTAATCCAGTTTAGAATATAGCGAATTTTGTGGTGTGGGGTGGAACATATCTATTTCTTCGCCGCCAAGCGAAAGCACAGCAATGAATTCCCGGCTGGGCTGCGGTACTGTGCCAGCACATTTGTCGGTTGGCTTCAGCCTGTAATTTTCTTTTAATGTATCAATAAATGTAAAACCTTCGTAATTGTTGATTCTCTGCCAGATGAGCTGCTTCCATACTACATTCCCGATTTTATCGCGCTCCATCCAATGCGCCCAGGACGTGTCGGAAAGATTCGGGTTTTCGATATCACCTGAATAAGGATAAAACATCCCGTTTACTTTCCCGTCAAGTTTGCCGTTTGCATAGCCAACTCCGGCAGACATCGGCACCAGGTCAGGCGGATCCACCCATATCTCATAATAGCAATATGGGTCGTAAAACTGTTTGCCGGGTACACGCCCAATTTTCCATGTTACTTTCCATACACGTATTTTATCTCCTGGTTCTTCGATATCAACAATTCCGTCACCATCTGTATCCTGTGCCCTAAGTCCGTCGTGGTCTATATCTTCGTAAAGGAATGAATTGCCCGTTTTCAGGTGTTCCCAGGGATTGAGCCAATATACTTCTTCCTCGGTAAGCGAATAGCCTTTCGGATAAATCGAAGCTGTATCCAGCCATGCGTCTGGCTTGCCGTCACTATCCATATCGTAATCCGGGACACTCTGGTCATTGCTGCCCCTTAGGACATCGATGAATTTCCCGCCGGGTGTTTTCAGAATCGGAATTTGCAGAGAATGGTCTACGCCATAGAATGGAACATCCTTTGGGATATACTGTGTATAGATTGTTTCCTCGGCATTAGTCCTGCCTTTGTTTTCCATAATCATAAATACTTTAAAAGGCTGGTAATACAGCCCGAGGAAGTTCTTCCAGTTCAGGTCGGCATCGGCGGCAAGTTCTGCACTGAATACTACGTCTGCATAATTGCGGTACTTGTTGTAGGTATGCTTACCTTCCGAGTCGTAATAATTAAGGGATAAATATGAAGCATAAATATATGTGCTCCAGGAGATATATTTATCAACCTGTTCGTGTATTACATCGTTCCTTTCTGGAGTTGCCAGCCTGTAAATGATTTCCTGTTCCGATTTCGGGCCGAGGCTGATATTATTGATTATCAGGTTGCCGTTGTTGAAATTATAAGTAACCCCCTGAGTAACCACATCGACGAAAGAAAAATATGTTCTAATCGATTCTATGATTGAAATATTTGTCAGGCTTTCTCCGCCCAGGTTACGGACTTTAATCCTTATTTCGAAAGTATCTCTGCCGTCGTAAGATACTGCATTCCTGCCCACTGAGAGCTTGTTATAAAGGTCGTTGTAAACGGAACGGGTTACGTCGATTTTTTTTGCAAAAGCGAATAGTATAGCATCGAGTGTCCACTGAAGCTGCCTCGAGCCTTGTTTTATCCTGTTCAGGCCGCCGACAGCAGGCAGCCCGAGGTTGCACACCACCCTGCCGCCATTTGCTTTGCCGGCGCTTAAAGCAAATACAATCGGTGCCCCGGACGATTTCTCGTAAGCTATTATTTCTGCTCCGGTTACATCGAGCCTGGGAATGCTTGTTGAATAGAGCTGATTACCGGCTACTGCAGAAGAGAAACCGGCGGGATGGTTACAATTATTATTAAATTCGAGGGTAAGGCTACCAGACTGAGCCAATGGCTGCACCATATTCTTATAATCATCTTTCGTATAAGGAATTAAACCGATTTTAGACAAGAAATGTGCACCATTTCCTTCGGTATAAACCATGCCTCCCCTGGCCAGGAAATTAAGTAACTTATCTTTTATTGCCGGATTAGCTGAGAAAATACTGTCGATATAGAAAATAGTATTGCTTCCGTTAGCGTTCAGCGAGGGTATAATCAGCAGGTCTGTTGCAGCATTGATGCCATCTTTAAGCAGCTCTGCTTCATTAATATAATAATAGATATTATCATATAGATATGTATCGAACAGGTTTTTGAAATATGGCGCTTCCCACGATACCGATGCTCCGTTAACCTTAATGCTGCTCCTGAAAATTGCAATTTTCTTCGGGTTCGATTTGAACTGGATTGAATAATGATTAACTCCCTGCCAGTTGTAACCTTCTGCTTCGTTTCGGGTTACGGGAGCGAACTCGCTTTCCATAATATCAGGCGAAATAAAAGCACCCTTGTCGTTTCCTGACGAAGCCCAATAAACGGAAAACTCGCCGTATTTTGGGAATAGGGCGCTATCCATCGTTGAATTGGTGAACCTGTAGTCGAGGTTCGATTTGTAGAGTGCGTATTTATACGCTTTCAGGAAATCAGCCTGAGTGCCGTCCGTGGGAATGACTGAAACCCTTGTAAGTGCCTGGCCTGCGTTTAGTATAACAACAAAAACTAGTAAAGTGCAAAACCGTAACAAACTGTTCATAACAGCTCCTGATAAATCTATTCAGTTTAGTTTATTATCTTATCAGGATAATTAATCTATATTCATCAAAATTTCATAGAACGATTATTACATAAAGTAGTATAGAAGTATAACCAAGATGAATATTATATGATTATAGTTAATTGAAAATTATTATTTTTTTCAAATAAATTGAGGTCATCCAATCTCCCTTTATGAAACAGGTATTTAATTAATAAATCAAATATCTCAGTTAGTATCAGATAAACAGGTCCAAATCGAAGAAAACAATTTAATGGATAAAGGCTGATCCTGTTCTTACGGCAGCAATAAACCTCTGAAAACACTAAATATATAAGATAGACTATTTCTAACCAATAGGGCTGGCCGGTAAGGCCGACATGATGCCTGTCATCCTTCCGAAGGTTCGCAACCTTCGGAAGGTTTGCCCCGATTTCCAATTGGCTGTCATTCCCATGAAAACGCTAATCCATCTTGCTTCCCTGAGATTTGTTCCATGTTCGCATTCTCGTATTAGCCACGCCTAACATATTATTTAGTCATTTTTGCCCGAAAAAACGCGATTTCGGTAAAATTCCGGTAAACTTTTTCCCGGGGTGGTTTCCCGCGTTTCCCTTATGAATATGATTATCCAATTTGCACGGGATATTTGCAGGGACAGGCCGCGGCCTGTCATTACGCTGCTTCCCATGGGTAAACCCCTTTGAGGTATTTTTCATAATCGTTAGTATTCAATCTTTTCATCCTGCAATCCAATAATCCTGTAAATCATGGTTCAGACATTTTGCAGCCGTCTGCGGGTTCCATCCCCCCGTGACGCACACCGTGCAAGACTGTCCTGAGACGCATGCCGTGCGTCTCTACAATATGCAAATATAACACATAATATATAACGTATAACAAAATATTATATTGTTATATTTTATATTACAAATATAATATTATAATAATTGTAGATATTATTAGTTGTATAGCTGAATTTGATTCAACCAATAAGAACAGAATATTATGAATATGAATATTTTTTTTATAAACTACATAAAAATTTGAAAATTTTTAACAATAAGAAAAATAATCTTTCGTGATTGCGTTAGCACTTTACGCTATAGATTGCTAACAAATTTGTTAATTATTTTTTATGTTTATTAAATAAGGAGTTAAAATGAACTTAACACCATTGCACGATCGAATTATAATTAAACCTTCCCAGCCCGAGGAAGTAACTAAGGGTGGTATTATCATACCCGATACAGCAAAAGAGAAACCCATGCAGGGCGAAGTTATCGCCGTCGGCAAGGGCAGGATTAACGATGACGGGAAAGTTACCCCCCTCCAGCTTAAAGCAGGCGATATCGTACTTTACGGCAAATACGCAGGTACAGAAGTAAAAATCGAAGGCGATGAGTTTATCATTATGCGCGAATCCGACGTTTTCGCTGTAGTTAATAAATAATTAAGATAGAAAAGAATTAAGTATAAATTTCAAGGAGAATAAATAATGGCAAAAATAATTAAATTCGATTTTGAAGCACGCTCGGAGCTCAAAGCAGGTGTAGACCAGCTTGCCGATGCAGTTAAAGTTACTCTCGGCCCCAAAGGCAGGAACGTTATTATCGATAAAAAATTCGGTGCGCCTACAGTTACAAAAGACGGCGTAACCGTAGCAAAAGAAATCGACCTCGAAGATCCTATTCAGAATATGGGTGCAACGATGGTACGCGAAGTTGCCTCGAAAACCAGCGACGTTGCCGGCGACGGTACTACCACAGCAACCGTACTTGCTCAGGCTATTTTCCGCGAAGGCCTGAAAAACGTTACCGCAGGCGCCAATCCGATGGACCTGAAAAGAGGTATCGACCTGGCAGTGAAAGCAATCACAGAAGGCCTGAAAGATATCAGCAGGGATGTAGAAGGCAAGAAAGAGATTGCTCAGGTAGGCTCTATTTCTGCAAATAACGACAATACTATAGGCGATTTAATTGCCGAAGCAATGGAAAAAGTTGGCAAAGACGGCGTTATTACCGTCGAAGAAGCAAAAGGTACCGAAACAGATATGGAAGTAGTGGAAGGCATGCAGTTCGACAGAGGTTATTTATCTCCCTATTTCGTTACTAACGCAGAGTCGATGGAAGCTAACCTCGAAAATCCTTATGTTCTTATCCACGACAAGAAAATCTCGGCAATCAAAGATTTGCTGCCCATACTCGAGAAAGTATCACAGGCAGGCAGGTCCATGCTGATTATATCCGAGGATATCGAGGGCGAAGCTCTTGCAACTTTGGTTGTAAACAAACTGCGCGGTACGCTGAAAATTTGTGCCGTTAAAGCTCCCGGCTTCGGCGACAGGCGCAAAGCTATGCTCGAAGATATAGCAGTTCTCACAAACGGTACTGTTATCAGCGAAGAAAAGGGCTTCAAACTTGAAAACGCTACCCTGGCATATCTCGGCACGGCCAAAACTATTACTATCGACAAAGATAACACTACAATAGTAGAAGGCGCAGGCAAATCGGAAGACATTAAAAAGAGAATCAATGAAATAAAGAACCAGATAGACAAAACCACAAGCGAATACGACAGGGAAAAACTCCAGGAGCGCCTTGCCAAGCTTAGCGGCGGTGTTGCAGTACTCAAAATCGGCGCTGCTACCGAAATGGAAATGAAAGAAAAGAAAGCCCGTGTGGAAGACGCTTTGCACGCTACACGCGCAGCAGTCGAAGAAGGTATTGTTCCCGGCGGCGGTGTGGCTTACCTGCGCTGCATCAAGAAACTCGATAAAATCAAAGGCGCCAACGAAGATCAGGATACCGGTATCAATATCATTCGCAAAGCAGTAGAAGAGCCCCTGAGGCAAATAGTTGCTAATGCAGGCCTGGAAGCATCTGTTGTACTCAACAAAGTGCTCGAAGGCAAAAATGACTATGGCTTCAATGCCGCAACCGAAGAATACTGCAACATGTACGAAGCAGGCGTAATCGATCCGACTAAGGTCAGCCGCGTTGCTCTCGAAAACGCAGCCTCGGCAGCAGGCATGCTGATTACAACCGAAGCCACTATCTGCGAAAAACCTTCTAAAGATGCTCCAATGCCCGGTATGCCTCACCCCGGCATGGGCGGAATGGATATGATGTAATCTTCTGATTTTGGGATAGGTAATAGATAACAGGCTGTCCGGTTTGCTCCGGCCAGCCTGTTTTGTTATGCCAGGCACTTACATTGCATTTAATCGCACATTGTGCCGTTTAATCCCTTGAAATTTACTTTGAATAACAGATTTCCCATAATAAATAACTATTTGATTACTTCTGGGTTGTTTACTTATTTTCAGTAAAAAAATATGCTGGATTAGTAGATGGGCAGAGATAGATAATTTTATTCAGAATATCAGCTAAAATACATTTGCAAAAGACATTGAGGATAGCTATATTTAATTATTGTAAACTAACTACGGTTGTTTGGTTATGGTTGATTTGGACGTGAGTGGGATTAATCTCAGGAATGACATTGTATTCAAGTATGTATTTGCATCCGAAGATTCGGAAGGCATTCTCATAAGCTTGCTCAATGCAATCTTAGGGCAAGGCAAAAAGGAACAGATTGCAGGGATTACTTACCTTAATCCTTTCAATATAAAGGAATCAATGAATGATAAAACTACCGTTCTCGATATCAGGGCATCTGATTCGAGCGGTAAACAATATAACATCGAAATGCAGGTGAGGAATGAGCCTCAGTTTGTCGAAAGGATTATCTATTATAACTCCCGCCTGCTGACAAGCCAGTTGAAACAGGGCGAGACATATTTAGATATGAAGAAGACAATATCGATTGCCATAACCGACTTTAAATTATTCCCTTATGAAAAAGACTACCACAATATCTACAGGTTGTCAAACGTTAAAAGTCATAAGGAGTTATCGGAGATTGTGGAATATCATTTCCTTGAACTCCCAAAATATACAGAAGTTAAAAAACTTGAGAAAGAAATCAACAAATGGCTATTTGCCATAAAGAACGGCGAACAATTTATAAACGAGCCGGAGAGTCTGCCGGACTCAATAAAGAAGGAGGCATCAATAATGAGAGCCATACAAAAAATGCAGAGAGCCGCAGCCGACGATGAACTGCGGGCCATAATGGAGTACCGCCAGAAAGCGGAACTGGATGATTTAAACAGAATTAAAAATGCCATAATGCAGGGCAAACAGGAAGGATTAATGCTGGGCAAACAGGAAGGATTAATGCAGGGCAAACAGGAAGGATTAATGCAGGGCAAA
>DAINRZ010000033.1:0-14173 GCA_036741575.1 Kapaibacterium sp. (SeqCode) | reverse complement strand
TTTATCCATGGCAAAGTAATCGTTTTTTGCAGAGTAATACAAATCGGTAACAAAATAGAAGTTCCTCCCTACGTTTTTCATTTTTGTATTTCCGACAGGATTGCCTTCCTTGTTAATAAAAATAAAATCATTGCCGGACTTAACGACCGCGTTACCGGCGATAAACGGGAGCACCAAATCATTGAATTGCGGCTTGATTATATCCTTGCCGGCAATATCGACGAAACCTACTTTATTGTCTTTCATGACTGCGCCGAGATTGCTGTATATTGTAACGGGGTAAACATATTCAGGTTTAAGTATGACAGCGCCCGTTTTATCGATAAGGCCCCATTTGCCTTCTTTGGCAAAAGATGCATAACCGTTTTTAAAATCAGTCACTTCGGTCCATGCATTCCCCGATTTTATTGCAACATTGCCCTTAGTGTCGAAAAGTCCCCAGCCCGAGCCGTCGAAGAAAGCAGCCATGCCGTCGCTGAAGTTTCTTGTTTTGCTATATTTTTCATAATCATATTTTGCAATGATATTGCCGCTTTTATCGATAAACGCTTTGTATGGCTTCAGGCTGGTATCCCTGGCTTCGACATATGCAATGCCTTCGCTGAAACTTGCGGCATAGTCGAACATGGGCTTAATGGCAATATTGCCTGCCTTATCGAGGAACCCCCACATTTGTTTGTAATTGCGGAACCTGGCAAGCCCGTCGGAGAATATTCCAATCTCCTGTGCCGATTTCATTTCGAAAATTTTGTTAAAATCTTTGTCCACTACCACCGGGTAACTGTTAGCCTCGACTGTAACAGCCAAACCATCGGAAAACGGGGTTACTGCCGAATAACTTTTGCCTCTGGTTTTGCCTGTTTCGTCAATGTAGTCGAACGTGCCGTCACCTTTGACATAAATTGAATAACCTTCGCGGAAATAGGACGGCTCCGAGGCAAATTGCGGTTTAATGGCAATATTGCCGTTGATATCGGCAAACCCCCACAGGCTGTCGCCCACCTGGCATGGTATCAGGGTTATGCCTGGCTTAGCGTTGTTGCTGTCGCATGCAGCTATTAATAATACTACAATTACAAACATCAATGAGTTTCTAATTCTCATATTCATTCCTCAAACGAAATCTATAAACATTAATACTTTCAAAAAAAATAATTATATATTGATTTTATATAAGTAAAATTATTGTTGAAATATTAAAAAAAAAAATTATTAATTTGAATGTTTTTTAAATTATTGTGAAATTATATTAAAAAAGGCTGGGCCGGATGATGATGCTAAATGCTTATCGGTATTAGCTTAACCACCCGGCAGGCTGTTGATTATGAATAAATGAGAAGCGATTATTTAGACTTAAGAAGTTTACTCTACGAGTTGAAGGAAAGCAGTATCCTGAAAACAGGCAGGCTGTTCGCGCCCGATACCAGGATTGTATCCAATATTTTGAAACTTTACAGGCTGCTTGCTGCCGAAGAAAATCCCACCGGCGATGTCAGGCGGTTGATGCACGAAGGCCTCAATGCTACCGGCAACAGCGAGTTCCTCCGCTGCCTGGGCACCGAAGGCCTTAATGATTGGGCTAATGCTTCATTCCAGTTGATTCAGAAATCAGGCTATAACCTGCTGGATATGTTCGAAAGCAGGGTTGGGGATCATCCGGGCAGGATACTCTTCAGGGATATGAGCACACTGCAGCCTGCCGATTGGACTTACAGGCAGGGCCTGGGCATGATTAAGGAAATAGCAGCAGCTTGCATCACGGTAGTAAATTCCGGTTGTAACGGACAAAATGAACCTGCAGTGGCAATTTTTTGCGAAAATTCGGTGGCCGGTGCCTGCAGCGACCTTGCATGCCTGATGTATGGCATCCCCGACACACCACTGAATATTTATTTTGATAATAATATACTTGCCGGAATATTCACTTCTATGGCAATAAACATTGCCGTTACCGATACAGCCGAGCGCTGCCGGCAGCTTCTGGAGCTAAAAGAAAAATCGGGATGCAGTTTCGTTATTTTTACTACTGAAGCAACAGAATACGAAGACGGCAAAAGTATTATTAGCCTGCCGGAATATTGCAAAAGCCTTAATAAATCATATATCGACGAAATTCTCGGCGCCAGGCCGCGCAAAGACATCAGGCAAGCAGCTACGGTAATGTTCACTTCGGGAAGCACCGGCAAACCCAAGGGCGTATCTTTCTCGATTTATAACATCGTTTCAAAAAGGTTTGCCAGGGCAGCTGCCGTGCCGCATGTAGGAATAGATGAAGTATTCCTGTGCTACCTGCCTCTATACCATACTTTCGGCCGATACTTAGAGCTGACCGGCAGTATATATTGGCACGGCACTTATGTTTTCACCGGCAATCCCTCTGCCGATACCCTGTTTTCATTATTCCCCGAAATAGCCCCTTCGGTTTTTATCAGCATTCCACTCAGGTGGCAGCAGCTTTACGAAAAATGCCTCGAATTTTCGGGGGATCAAGGCATAGAAATAAAGGAAGCTATTGATAGAGCAACCGGCGGCAACATGAAATGGGGCCTTTCGGCTGCGGGATGGCTCTCGCCGCAGGTTTTCAGGTTCTTTCAGGAAGCCGGGATAGGCCTTTGCAGTGGTTTCGGTATGACAGAAGCTACCGGAGGCATTACTATGACTCCTCCAGGCAGATATGCCGAGAATACAATAGGATTACCACTTCCGGGTATAGATACAATTATTGCCGAAAACGGCGAAATGTTTATAAGCGGCCACTATGTGGCGAAGTATTTCGACGAAACAAAAATCGGGGATATAATCGAATTCCCCAAAGGTGGCGGCTCAGATGCCGCAATGCCCACAGGCGATGTATTCAGGGTGCTCGAATCGGGGTATTACGAAATTGTGGACAGGGTGAAAGATATTTATAAAAACAACAAAGGGCAGACAATTGCTCCTAGAACCGTCGAGACAAAGTTTGCGAATGTACCTGGAATCAAATCGGCATTCCTTGTGGGCGACGGCAAACCCTATAATGTCTTGTTTATTGTCCCCGATTTCACCGATGAGATACTGATGACATCGGGCGACACTATCAAAAGGGAGTATTTCCGGCAGATTGTCAATGCTGCCAATTCTGCGCTTGCCCCATACGAAAGGGTGATAAATTTTGCTTTGCTTGATAGAGATTTCGAAATAGAAAAAGGCGAACTTACACCGAAAGGCTCTTTCAACCGGAAAGTAATTGCCGAAAACTACAAACAACTGATTGAGAATCTTTATATTAGCAACTCTATTAATTATGATTTCGATGGGTTCAGGGTTCAGGTGCCCAGGTGGTTTGTCCGCGACCTCGGAATTCTCGAAGACGATATTGCTGCCCAAAGCGATGGTTTGTTCATACCCTCGATGAAAAAAAAGCTGACAATTCTAAAACTTACCGCTGGTGAAAGTTATATTATCGGCAATTTGGAATATGCCGTTGCCGGAGGCATGATAGACCTTGGCAAGTTCGCGCTACAGCCTATGCTGTGGGTTGCCAATCCGGAACTAATGAGTTTTGCGCCATGCAAGGAAGGATGGGATACTAACACAGGCAATATTATTCCTGCCGTTCAATTGCCGGGCGCCGGCAGCACCACAACACAAGCACTGCCGCATATGCATCCTGGCAGGATAAAAGACGTTTACCTAAGGGTACTGAATAACCGATTGACAACAATCCTTTTCGGCGAAAACGGCATTGCACTGAAAACCCTGCTTGAAATCGAACCTGAACTGGAAAAATCACAGGGCAGAATAACCGGGCTAATCAGAAGCAGGCTCGAAGCTCTTGCCAGGCACCCGAACGAAGCGATAAGGTGCGAAGCATACAGAATACTGCTTTCCGACGAGCCTACCCCGGATTACAGCAGGTCGTTCCCTGCTTTCCTCGAATCCGGCCTGACATTCCTTAACGACGAATCCATTAGGGAAATTGCATTAGACAAAATGGAGAAAATAAGGCTGGAATTGCTGCGCAAAAGGCTTTATAATTACAGGGCAAAGTTGTGCTGGCCCTGCACGGAAATTACCAGGCAGCAATTCGAAAGCGTATTTGCCCTGCTTGTCAAGCTTGTCGGTTATTATCCGGAATATTACGAATCCGTCAGGACTGAATTGATTAGCTGGGCAATGCACAAAGATGACCCGGCGCTTTCGGCAGCCGCCCTGCGCTGCTTCAACGAAGCAGCCGAGGTTTACGAAGCTCTCCTACATAAAAATTCGCCGGAGTTTACCCAAGAAGAATGGCTTGAAAGATTGGTTTTCGACGAAGAATTCGGCAGCCAGGAAATTGAAAGAATCAAAGAAGTGATAGTCGGCACAACTTTCCTTAAGCAGTCGGTAATGCTGGCCTTCGAGGAGCCTGATTTCTCGCTTTATGACGTGCCTGCCGGGGGCATTTGGATTTCCAGGCGAAGGTCGGCACGCAACAGCATGATTTACAGGATTGCAGTCAACACAAATCAGAAAAAGCATTACGACCTGCAAATGGTGCTCAGAGAAGAATACTCCTCGCAGAGAAATTTAGAAACAATATTCTGGCTGATAGCCATCGAAGGCCATCCATTCGGCCCCAAAGTAGCCCCGAAGCTCGGCTGTTGCCGGCCCGAGCTTGGCGCCCGTTCTATGGCATTCCACGGCGAACTGTCGCTGTGGGAAAAGCTCAGGCAGATGGAAAGCATCCAGTCTATCGGCGGCAAGTATTCGAAACTCAATCAACTGAGGCGGCTGTTCATTTCTGCTATGACGGCATTTTTCAGGGGATGGGCCAACAGCGGGTATAAAATTACTCCCGGGTTTATCAGCCCTAATAATGTATTAATTCCCGAGCTCGACTTCAAAGAAGGCGCAGTCATTATATCAATTACCGGCTGGGAATATTACAGCAGCCCGCTGTCGCTGATAGAGCCGCTGGTACATAATTTTTACAAAAAAATACTGGCGCATTATCCCTGGATAAGATACCAGCTCGACCTAAGCTGGATATTTGATTCTGCCGTTGAAGCCCTTGGATACGAAAAAGCGCATGAGTTTTTTGGTGAACTGAAACACTTCCTGAGAGGGTCCAATATCCCGGGAATAGGTAATGAAAGCCTGGCCGGGGCATTAAACCTATATATGGCGGAATCTGCCCGCAACTATTATATGCCACTGGCTTTGCTTAATGCCATCGACAGGTACGGCGAATGGGCCGGCAGTAATCCCAATGCCACTGCTGCTGCAAAAGAAGACACAGTAATTGAACTCTACAGGCTTTACGACCTGGGCCGGTTCCCCGAAATTGCCCGGTACAGCCTTTACAGATATACTTATTTCGACGGGATAAGCTCAGGGATAACCAAAACATTCGATGATTTAATTGCTGCAATGTATTTAAATAATTCCAGGCCGGCAGTCCAGTTAATCGAACTGTCCGACCTTCAGGGCGCTATCGAAAGCCCGGCTGACCTCGAAGTATTCAGCAGGCTGGTGTTCCCACACCAAAGCAAGCCAAAAAAGTTTGAACTATTCCGACAAAGCAGCGAGCAGATTGCGCTGCATTCATACATAACTGATACATTCGGCATCAGTTATGTTATCAGAGAGCCGGCAAGCCCCGGAGAAGCAGGGCAGTTGTTCAGGTTGTTTATAATCGAAAAATACCCGAATTCGTTTACCGACGAAGGCAGGTATTTCGTTGTAACCGACACAGCCGGAAGGGTTGTTGGGGGGATTTGCTACAGGGCACATGACGCCGAAACCGTTCATCTCGACGGCGTCATAGTCAATTCGCAGCTAAAAGGCAGGGGTATCGGCAGCGCCATGCTCGACGATTTTATCAACAGAATGATAAATAATAAATACAGAATACTTAAAACTCATTTTTATCTGAGAAATTTCTATGAAAAAAAGGGGTTTACCGTCGATAAAAAATGGGGGGCATTGGTTAAATATTTAAATGATAAATAAAAATTTATAATAAATGAGGTTAAAGAATGATAATAATTACTGATAATCCTAAGTTTGCCGACAAATACTTCAAGTCCAGGCCATCGTGGCAAAGTATTTTCTTGTCGTCGCTCACCGACGATGTAATCCAGGTGGGCGAGAGGCTGCTGAAAAATGAAACAGTATATATGGCAAAGGTAAGTGCGCGCCACTTCTGGCAATATATGTTTTTCGTAGAGTTTGCATCCGAATCCCAGTACGATGTATTGACGGAATTCTGCCGTAACGGCCTTCCCATACCCAGGAATACCCTTTGCGTTGCCGGTTCGGGCAGGGGATTCCACGGCCAGCACGGAAGGCATTGGGCTGCCGAGCAGGGCAACATACATGTTTCGGCTTATTTCCAGCCGAGTGTCGAAATAAAAAATTTCGGGGCGGCTTTTCATGTTGTACCCGCTTTATCGGCAGCCGAAGCAATAGATAACCTCCGAAATTTCGATTTACCCGCAGGAATTAAATGGGTAAACGATATCGTGATGGGGAATTCAAAAGTCGGCGGTATTATTGCTTTTTCGCAGACACGGGGCCCTATCGTTACCGACGTAGTGCTTGGTATTGGCCTGAATGTCGGCAAAACACCTGTTATCGAGCCGACTCATTTCGTCCCCGAAGCCGGCTGCCTCGCAGGATTTGCCCGAAGGCCCGAGGAATGCTCCATAGGCGATGTATTCGAGGAGCTGATAACCTGCTTGGAGAATAATTACAAGAAAGCCATCCAGGGCAATTATAATACATTACTTGGTGAATATATTAAAAGATCATCGGTAATCGGCAAAGAGGTAAGAATTATGTCCGACGATTTGGGCAGCCCCGAAGTAGAAATTGCGCGTGGTGAAGTGGAATCGATTGGCGATAATCTGGAACTTTTCCTAAAAGGCTTTGATAATCCGGTGTGGAAAGGCAGGCTGGCTTTTTTGTAATGAATGGCAAAATGATTTTTACAGGCAATAATCCGGACGATATGAGCAGCATTACCGCTAAGGACCTAGGAACTAAGGGCAGAGAAATTATTATTCAATTAAGCAGCAAAGACTTGGTTTACCAAATACTTATGCTATCCGAATCGATGCAGGAAGCAATCGCACAAAACGGCTACAGTGAAGATGCCGGGCAGGCTCTGTTTCTTTTTATTTCCGAGATATCGAATAATGCGCTGAAAGCAAGAGGTTCGCTGGAACTATATAATAAATATGGAACTTTCGAGCATTTTGCTGCATCATACCCTAACCATAGGGATATTATCAACAAAGTAATTGAAAAGAACTATGCCGGCACGGTTATTAACGTAAAATGGAAACTCGCAGGCGATTGCCTGCTGCTCGAAATCTCCAACAATACTGCCTTGAACGATTACTTTGAACAACGAGTTTCCGAGGCAATGAACAAACCCCCCAATATTACCGAAGAGTTTATTGAACAGCTTTCGTCGGGCGATAGTATTTTCGATACAAAAGCCTCCGGCATTGGCATGGGCCTCTCGATGGCTTCGAGCTATGCTGTTATTGCAGGCGGTTCTGTTGAATACGATAAATCGAAAGACGGATGGACTACTTTCAGGCTGAGACTGAATAAGCAGAATTAAAAAAAAGATTAAAAACAGGCTACCTGGCCATATATTTCTCCAGGAATGATTCCATAACCTTATAGAATTCCATCCTGTTTTCCTCTTTGGCAAAGCCGTGGCCTTCGTCCTTTTTTAGCATATATTCTACTTTAATATTGTTTTTCTTAAGCGCTGCCACCATTTGTTCGGCCTCGGATTGTTTTACCCTAAAATCGTTAGCACCCTGGGCAATAAAGACGGGCACTTTAATTTTCGAAGCATGGTAAACCGGCGAAGTCTCGTAAAACTGAACGCTGTCCTGCTCGGGATTGCCTATCATTCTGTATAGCCTCTCTCGAGCCACGGTCCACGAGGGCGGCAGAGACCTCATAAAAGTAAATAGGTTTGTCAGCCCGACATAACTAATACCGCACCTGTACATATCTGGATTTTTAATTAATTGCATTAACGCCTGGTAGCCGCCGTAGCTGGCGCCGTAAACTGCAATCCTGCTTTTATCTGCAATGCCGTTTGCAATAAGCCATTTTACCCCGTCGGTAACGTCGTCGGCCATTTCAAGGCCCCACTGCCTGAACGATGCCTGCCAGAATTTTTTGCCGTAACCCACAGAGCCTCTGTAGTTAACCTGGAAAACAGCATAACCCCTGCTGGCAAGGAACTGGGCCTCGGGGTCGAACCCCCAGGTATCACGGGCCCAGGGGCCGCCATGAATTTTTACAATTGCCGGAAGGTTTTTCGGTTCCTTTCCGTTAGGTACGGTAAGGTATCCATTAATCAACAGACTGTCACGCGAACGGAACTGTACCGGCTCGGTTTTCGACAAACGGTTTTCGTCGAGCCAGGGGCTAACCTCGCAAATCAGATCGAGCCTGCCGTTCGATTTGTCGTAAAGGTAGTATGCTCCCATCGAACGGTCGCTGTATGTTCTAATAATAAACTTAACTTCATTGGTATCGATATCGGCAATACTGATTTCATATTCTCCAAGGGCGCTGTACAGCTTTTTTAGCATTTCGCCAAACTGCGGGTCGGGAATATGGTATTCCCTTTTCCACGAAGTAAACTGGTAAGCAATAATAGATTTGTTTTTCCGGGAATAAATCAGGTACGGAACATCGTAATCCTGATTGCCGTAAAGGATTTTGTTATTGGTAATATCTGCGGGATTTAATTCGATAATAGCCTGTTTATCAAGCCCTATATTCGAAGAAGCAATAATTCTTTTGTTGTCGGGCGAAAACATTATGGGGATAAAAATATCGTTATAGCTTACCGATAGTATTTTCTTAAAGGGCTCCGATTCGTTACCACGGTAATAAAGGGCAGAATTCGGGCCGTCGGCCCCAAATGCAAGCCTGATTTTTCCGTTATGGTCCGAAAGGAACTTTTGGAACGTTCCCGGGTTTTGAAACACCAGTTTAAGCCTGCCCGTCTCAATATTGATCCTGAAAACATCGTAAACAGCCTGATTGCGCTTGTTCAATAGAATTAAAACCTCGTTTCCGTCGTAAAGCTCTTCGTCGAGAATCATTGCATTAACTTTTTCCAGGTCGATTAGTGTGGTTATTGCTCCGCCGTCAATTTTAACTGAATAGAGCTTATAGTTTTCATCGCCCATATTGTCTTTCAGGTATAAAATCCTGTTGCTGCCGGCCCAAATATAAAGCAGTATATCCCTATCGGCTTCCGATGTAATGCGGTATGCCGAATCGCTGCCGATTTTGCGGACAAATATATTGAGCCTGGTTTTATACGGGGCCAGGTATGATATATAATTGCCGTCGGGAGAGATTTTAACCGATGATTTCTCTGGATTCCTGAAAAAATCCCTAAGCGAGATACTCCCGTCCTGCTGCCTGATTTTGGCCGACTCCTCGTCGGCGCAGCCGGTAAGTATTACAATTAAAAAGCATATATATATATACTTAGCCATCAAATAAACAAAGCTTTGTGCACATTCTTTATCTCAAATACGTAATTTAAGCAAAAATGTTACCAATATTCTTATGCCTTGTAAATTATTTAATAATTTCAATTTTCCTGGCAATATTCTTTGTCGGCGTAACCAACCTGAGGAAGTAAATCCCTGAAGGAATGGAATAAGTATCCACTGTAAATTTATGCTCGCCCGCCGTTAGCAATCCTTGTGCAACAGTACGAATTTTATTTCCAAGAATATCGGACATTGATACAGAACAATAAGTATCATTTTCGAGCATTACAACAACATCAGTTTCATCGGCAAAAGGATTCGGGACATTGTAGAAGAAAAGATTTTCATCAACAATCAACAGCCTGACAAATCCGTTCGTTTCGCAAAAATCAGAAAGGCAGAATAACCCGTCTATTGTGTGCACATCAATATCCTTGTCCCAGACTACCGAATCGAGGTGTATCACTGTACAATGGCTGTCTCCGAGTGCTGCCGAGAATTCCACTTCCCCCAGGATACCCTTTTCTATTGTCGAATTGTCTGCCAAAGTACCGCTGACAGATATAAACCTTTCGGTTTCATCCTTGCCGAGATTAGCAAAACTGCCGATAGGCAGCAATACTGTTTTATTAAACCTGAGCCAGGCAGTATATTTCGAAGCGCCGAATTTCCTTAGGTATTTGGCGGAATCCAAATGCAGCACAGCTTTGAAATTGCTGCCTGAACCTGCCAGTATTGTATCTCCTTTCAAATTCTTTGGCTTAACGGAAATTATGCAGTAAGCCCGCATTTTTTCGAAAATCACTTCATCTGATTCGGCCATACAGCCGAATTCATTTTCGACTACAACAGTATAAACACCGTCTCTTGTGGGAACATATTTGCCGGCGTTACTGCCCGGAATTTCTACACCGCCTTCTTTCCAAATATACTTAAAGTATTGGCCTGTGTACAGGCTGTCGTCAATCTGGCTGACAGAGGGTTTCGCCGGCCTTGGCCTGATAGTGACTTCAACTGTATCGTATCCCAAACAACCATATTCATTTACTGCCCCGACGAAATATTGCCCCGGTTCTTTCACCGTAACGCTTATGCCTTCGGAGCCGTCGAACCATTTATACCCGGCATAAGGCCTGTCTATATATAGCACCACCGAATCGCCGGAGCAAAAATCAAGAGGTGTGTCATGCTTTATCTTCAAATCGGGCCTCCCCGAGACTATTATGGGAAAGCCTTTGGAAGCGCCATAGCATCCGGTCGAATCGATAGTTTCAATAACTACGACTGTATCTAAAACTGGCTTGTCCCATACAATTGAAATATTGGCCGTTCCGGGCGGGCCGGTGATTTGGCCTTTGGTAATCCATTGGTACGAACTACCTGTGTTGTCGGAAGTAGTATAAGTGAACTCCCTGCCGAGCGAGCAAATTACAGTATCGCCGGTTATTGCAGGCCTGGGCTTGGGAAAAACGCTTATTTCGATTTTATTATCACCGATACACATCTCATCGTCGAGGATTTTCAGTTCGTAAGTCCCTTCTTTCCAAACGGATATTTCTCTTGTGGCCTCGCCTGTCGACCACTGGTAGCTGCTAAACCCCTCCTCGGCGCTTAGTGTAATAGTATCCCCCAGGCACAGGTAGTTTTTCCCCGTACTCGTAGTTATTTCCGGAATGAAGGATTTCCTGATTGCAACCTTCATAGTATCCACATCTGTGCAGCCGGATGAATCGGAATATGATCTGAGGACGACCAGGCCCATATCGGCGCCGCTGTACCAATTTACGATAACAGATTTGGTGCCCTGCCCCGTATTAATCTCGCCGCCTGTTATATACCATTCATATTTATCGGCATTTGTCCTGCTGATAAAATAACGTTTAACAGGATCGGAAGTACACACTTTCGATGGCCCTTCGAATTCGCTAAAAATTATGGGATAATAAGATACAGAAAAACTTAATGTTTTGGTGCAGCCGTAGCTGTTCGTTACCGTTAGATCGTAAGCACCTACTTTATCGATATAGATTTGCTTTGTAGTATCGCCGGTTGACCATAAATATTTGTCAAAGTCTTTATTTACTGAAACAGTAATCCCCTCGCCATAGCAAATTTTGAATTTTTCGGCAAGGCTGGGATCGGGTGCAGGGAATACAGTCACCTGAACAGGTTTGGTATATGCTTTGCATAAATTTTCGTCCCACACCACAGCATAATATTCGCCACTTTTATCAACTTCGAGAAATCTGTTTTCGGAGCCATCGCTCCACCTGTATTTAACAAATCCGGTTCCGGCATCGAGCGACACACTGCCGCCCGAGCAAAATTCGAGCGGCCCGTCGGCAGTTATGGCAGGATTTGGCTCGCTGACACATTGCTTCAAAATGTATGCATCTGACAATCCGCCGTAGTTTTGTTGGATAGGAGGGTCAACCAGCGGGAAATCGCCGCTCAAGGTGGACCCGGTGGAATAAATGTTAGAAAACCGGTCGCAGGCAAGGCTTCTGCCTATCTCTTCGTTGGAACCGCCGTAGTAAGTGCTCCAAATCGGGCTGCCGTCATAGGTATTCATTTTAGTTACAAAAGCATCCGACATACCCGAAAGCGTATCGGAAAACGCCCCTTTCGAGACAGGCAGTCCGTTCCCGTAAGTCCTGCCTGTAATTACAATATTATTTACCCTGTCGGCAATTATATCTGTAGAATAATCAAATCCGTCGCCTCCAAAATGGGTAGCCCATAGCATTTTTTTGTTTCTGTTCAGCTTCATAACTACTGCATCTCCCTGGCCTTTTATGAGATACTGGAAGCAAACGGGAGTAACAGGGTAATCGGTGCTAGTGGTATAACCGGCGATAAAAATATTCAAATTACTGTCAACTGTTATACCATAACCGTAATCGTTATCGGAACCGCCGTAGAGAGTGGAATAAAGCAGCTTGCCGTCGAGGTTGAACTGAGCAAAATAAAGGTCTCTTAAACCAATTCCGAATTTATATAATGCATCGCTGGTAACAGGGAAGTCGGAACTTTTGGTATAGCCGGTAATATAAATATTATTGTTAATGTCGATATCCAGGCCCAAAGCTTCATCGGTACTATCGCTGCCCATAAAAGTACCCCAGATATATTTGCCGGCAGAATCAAATTTGGCAAGGAAAATATCCTCGGCGCCTGCCGGAGCCGATTGATAGGCGCCCGGCTGCTCGGCAAAAGGAGCCTGAGTAAATGTCGTACTGTTAGTCCATCCGGTTACGACCACATCATTATTATTATCGCATTCAATTCTATACAAATGCTCGGTTAAGTTGCCGCCAAGGAAGGTAGCCCATTTGCGCCTGCCAAGCGAATCGAACTTTACAATAATTGCGTCATTTTCATAGCCTCCCCAGTTAGACTGGTATGCGCCGGCTGTCAGCGGAAAATCGGTGCTCCAGGTCCAGCCGCCGATATAAATGCCCAAATCATTGTCTGTTGCCACATCGTTAACGTAATCGTTGAGAGAGCCGCCATATAATGTTGTCCAGATAATACGGCCGTCATAATCCATATATGTGACATAAAGGTCGTAGGAGCCTGCCAGTTTCACCTGGTGGGCACCGGGGCTGACCGGGAAATCATTGCTTATTGTAGAGCCGGTTAAGACCACATAATCGATTCTGTTGACTTCAATGGCATAGCCGTGGTCTGCATCCGAGCCGCCGTAATAGGTTGACCATGTAACGTTCGGATCGATAACAAGAGTCTTTGAAATATCATATTTCCCCACATCGAAACTGATTTCGTTGCCCCTGATATTAAACCTGCACGGTACTTCTTTGGCATCTGAGTAATTTATTCCGTTTGGTTTTTCTGAAAATGGCTGGTATGTGTAAGGCGCCATCTCGGTTATTTGGCCCAGCGGGCATGAAATTTTGAGATTGCCTCCGGCTGCCGCAACATTTTCGGCCCCTACGGCTGTCAGCCTGATGGCAGCGGGATCGGCCCCGGGTTTGACAACAAACTCGTATTTAAGGCTGTGCCCGGCAGAGATATAAAATACAGCATCTATTCCGGGATATATGCTCTTATAAGTTAATTTCCTGAAAAAAGTAATACCCTCTAATCCATTTGGAAAGTTGGAATTGTAAACATTCAACTTGCCCGGCGCAGCTTCCGAAGGCACAATATTCTTTTTTTCGGTATTACTGCCGAATTGAAGGTCGATTCTGTGGTACGATGCAGTTAACGTATCGTTCCTCAATGGGTGTTTGCCCGGAGTCTGGCCTAAGGGCGAAGCTAAACCGGAAATATTTCTGAATACGTAACTTATCCCGTCGCTTCTGAAATAAACCCTTGCGCCTTTAGTATCTGCAACATAAAGGACATCGGCCGAGGGCTTGCCCCAAATATCATTCACCTGCCCTTTGTTTTCCATAAAATATGCATCGTTGCTGCCGAATGCCATAAGCCCGGAATAACCGCACAGCAGGTTTGCAATGAATATATATATTCTAATACGTATCATTTTTTTTCATAATCTATAGCAACATAAATTACACATATTTATACAATTATGATAAAAACACATGAAAAATGCAACGTAGATATTCCTTGAAAATTTTAATTTTTAAAATAAAACGGCAAAAATACTGTTTATAAAACATAAATTATATGGTTTTTTC
>DAINRZ010000032.1:0-14294 GCA_036741575.1 Kapaibacterium sp. (SeqCode) | reverse complement strand
AGGACAAGGTAAAGATCTTTTTTGTGTTCGTAAGTTTCATAAAGCCTTACAATATCGAATAAGTTCAGTACATCCCATCCTTCGTTCAGTTTGTCCACTGCAAAAACAGCCCTGATTTGATTATTAGCATCCTCTAAAGTATTTAATAATCTCTGCTTTTCTTCGCTTTCGGACTTTGAATTGACCACTACGGTTTTGTTTTTTTCAAAGTCGGCCTGTAATTCTAAAATAAGATTTTCGAATGTTATCCCCTGAGTGGAGAAAAATGAGAAAGCTATATTTAACACATTGTTGTAATTTCTTTCTTTCAACGTATTTAAATCATTAATCGAAATATCCTTCAGTGAGTTGTGAAATTCATCGTAAAAATCTTCGCTTTCCTTTATAGTTTTCGATTTGAACAGAATAACCGGCTTGATTTTAATACCCTTATGCTCTGCTATTTTCATTCTATACTGGCTCAGTATTATTGCAGTCATAGCCCTGTCGATGGGCGGCATATCGCCGGACAGAATTTCGATATTCTTGGAAAAACCGTCGAGGCGGAATTGAGCTAAGTCATAGTTGAATATTATTTTATCTTCGTATTTCTTTCTTATATTTTCATTGCTCAGTTCGACTGTCGCAGTGAATTCGAGCATAATATTTTGGTCGTTTTGCCTGAAAATTTTATTTACGCTGCCTTCCCATGTCTTTAAATCGTCGGCTTCTTCTTTACTCAACCCTTTGAAGGAAGTTACATCTTCGCTAAAAAGATTCTCTGCCATGCCGTTTGCTTTCAGTTTAGTAAGGGCATTTATATGATGGGCTTCGTCGCTTATTAAAACGATTTTCCTGTCTTTTATGTCTTCTATTGTAAACGAATTTTCCTTTGCTTCGTTCAGCCTGGCGTGCAGTCCCTGTACTGTAGTAAACCACACATTAATGTCTGATGTATTAGATTCTTCAAAATTTTCTACAGGCCTAACCCTTACTTCAATTCCATCGATAAACACTCTTTCCTTAAACAGGAATTTTGCAGTTTTCGATTCAAGGAAATTGTCTTTTGTTTTCTCAATTATATTTGTATTATTTACAAAAAAAATAAAATCCCTGTACCCCTTCTTGTATAAATAAAGCATCGAGGCAGCCATTACGAGCGTCTTGCCGCTGCCGGTTGCCATTCGGAACAGTAATTGTGATGGATTTTGCCGTTGCTTATACTTCTCCAAATAATATATCAATACAGCTATTGCTTCTTTTTGATAATATCGCAATTCCATTAAGGGATTCAGATTATTATAAATATAATCGGGAATGGTAACAGAAATAATTTCATCATTTAAATATTCTTTGAATTTTACAGATAAGTTCATATATTCAATATGTTTATTATAAATTTCCTTGTCTTTTCGGCAAGCGTAAATGCTTCTTTTGCTTCCTCGGTGTCAGGCATATAAAAATCGTCGGGGTATCTCAACTCGACGGCATATTCCGTTAAAATTTTTGTATCTTCGAGTTCGGCAAAAGACTGGTCTGTGGCTATGCAGTTTTCCAATAAATTTTCAATTTTGTGGGTTTTGTCGGGAACTATGTTTTTACTGACCAGATAGGCTTTCAGGTATTTTTCTGCCGCCTGCTGGCAATGGAAGCAAATGGTATCGGTAACGGGCTCGACTGCAGATAAACCAAGCCGGGCAGTTTTCAGGTCGTTATCTGCTTTTTGCATCCATTTTAGGATTAACTCCCTCAGCTCTTCGTCCATAACCTTTTTCCTTCCTCCTCGATTCTCCTTGCCAGTGTTGGCAGCGAGATTTCTCTAAGGTATGTGTTTTTTGCCTTGATTAATATATCGGCATTATAACCAAGCGCGGCAAATGAACTGCGGATGTTTGCCAGAAGTTTTAGTTTTTCCCGTCTTTCAATTTCACTTTCGACGAGGACTACCAGGTCGATGTCGCTGTCGTCGGTTGCAGTGCCGCGTGCATAGCTGCCGAAAAGCATTATTTCGCTGGCTCCGTGCACATGCAGCAGCACCAGTTCCTTCAATTTTTCAATATCTTCCTGCGTGTACATATTTATACTCCATAGAATAGTTTATTGAACTTTTTGTCAATCTCGCCAACATTGCTGTTTTTGTCGTCAATTTCGCTCAGATTTACATACAGGTCGTTTTTGTTCAGGATTTCACACAGAATTTTCTTTTGTGTTTCGATAGCCAAAGTTGTAAATTCATCCAGATTCTTTTCAAATTCTTCGACGCTTGTCCTGTAATTCAGGTGTGCATCCGTTTTTATCATCTCCCATATTTTCAGTAGTTCATCACCACTTTCTATTTTTTCTATTGCTTCGATATATTTCTGGTTGTGTTTCATTAATTCGAGGTAGAGGAAAGAGCCGCCTCCCTGCCAGTTATATTCTTTAGAAATTCCACCTAATTCACCCTTTATTGTTTTCTGTATTCTTTGGACTGTTACCGAATCACAATAATCCATTTGTTCACAATTAATAAACCTTCTGTTCATTTTTAGAGCAACTGAGCCGCTTGTACCGCTACCAGAGAAGAAGTCCAGTACAATATCGCCTTTATTTGAGCCTAATTCTATTATTCTTTTAACTAATCCTTCGGGCTTGGGTGTTTTAAATGTGTTATCATCGACTAAAGCGAATAATTCCCGTCTGGCATCCTGGTTATGCCCCACTTCTTTGTAAGTCCAAATTGTCATGGGTGTTATTCCCTGTTTGACTTCTGATAAAAATCTTTTTAATCTTGGTACATTATTGTTTTCCTCACCAAACCAAATCCTGTTATCACTTTTTAATTCTTCAAATCTCTTTTTTGAAACTCGCCAGCAACTTCCATTTGGCGGATTAACTACTCTTCCTGATGGGCTAGTTATCGGATAATCATATTCTTCTGAATATGTCTTTACAAGCAAATCACCGGATGTCCACGGGCCTCTACAATCATTATCAGGGTTCTCATACCGTTTATCCATTTCCGATGAGCGTGGTAACAAATTCAATTTGTAATATTTACTATTTTTTGCAAAGATTAAAATATGATCATGATTGTCAGAGAAAAACTTAGCATCATTTTGAGGCGAAAATTTTTTTTGCCATACCACATTGGCAATAAAATTTTCCCTACCAAATATCTCATCGCAAATTACCTTAGCATAATGAACTTCCGAATCATCTAAATTCATCCAGATTGAACCGTTATTAGAGAGTAATCTTTTGGCAACACTGATTCTATTTTGAAAAAATGTTAGCCAGGTACTGTGATTAAAACTGTCATTGTAGCCAAAACTGTCATTTCCGGTATTATACGGCGGGTCGATATAGATGAGTTTAATTTTACCTTCATATACTTTTAGCAACGAGTATAAAGCCAGTAGGTTGTTGCCTTTAATTATCAGGTTCTGATTTTCAATCGAGTCGATTTTTTCAATCGCTTCAGCTCCTGTTTTTTCGCCTTCAGTGTCGTAATACTTAATATTTGTAAAAACTTTCGGGTCCTTCAGCCTGTTTATCTGGTCGGGCGCAAGAATTTCATTGAAAAAAATCTCGCTTCGTTTTTCATCTTCTTTTGTCTGCCCGCCCTGCAATATACAGTCCTTGTAGGGCCAAACCAGCGAGACGTCTTTGCTCTTGGAGATAAATTCACCTTTGTGCTCCAGCCCTATTTTGTTGCTGAATTTTGTGTAGCTGTCGGGCAAGAATTCTTTGTTGTTGATAAAAGACTGGAATTTAACTTTGTCAAAAACCATAACTCCTTCAATATCCGTAACGAACTGCTCTTTAACCTTGGGCATCGAAAGGATTGTTTTTATTAATAACGGCTCCAGTTTCAATGCATCTTCGACTATAAGATTCTTTAACGGCTCTCCGTTCGGGTCGAAATATTTGCTTTCGCATTCCTTTAATTCAACTAAAAATTCTTTGTATATATTCTCAATCATTAAACGCGCCTAAGATTATAATAAACTTAACATTAATTTATTTACACTTTTTGCAACACATTGCAAATTTACAAAAAAAGTCAAATTTCCCATCAGAATTATATGATTTTTGCCGCCCCACCATTTTATTGAATTTACCGCTGCCGTTTGAATCTGGTGTCAGGAAAACGGCGTAAGCCTTTATAAATCATTGTCCACCCCCCTTATTCCCCCGGCCGCAATCTTTACTTCAAAATTCAAAATTCCTTGTTCGATATTCATTATTTCTTAGTCCCCCTTTCCAAGTGTGACTATTCCTGACTTGTTTGTATGGATTCTACCTTGGAATTTCATTAATTTATCTCAAAAACAAATATTATTAATCTTACTCCCAAATTTTTTCACCTGACCCCAAAAAAAACCCACCCGAAAATAAAATCCGGGCGGGCTTTTGTAATTATTCATTTCATTTAATCATCTGCTTTTGCACGGTAAGTATCCCAGATGAAGTACCCGATAATCAGCGCAAACGCAATAAAAGGCAATACTTCGGGCGTCAGGGAATTTTCGCTCCACCAACTGAAGTCTTTTCCGAGGAATGAAATACCCCATCCAAGCTCTTTATCCAAAAATACCATAAGTGCGCCTAATACGCCGAACAAAGCAGCGCCGGCAATAAATCCGGATGAGATAAGCGTGCCCCGCTGAACCCTTGCATTAACCAGCTTTTCGTCTTTGCTGCTCTTGCCGACGAAATGGGCAATCAATCCGCCGATAAGCAGTGGAGTGTTGAGTTCCAGCGGCAGGTACATGCCAAGGGCAAACGCCAGGGGCGGCAAGCCCAGGAATGCTACGATAACAGCAATAACGGCGCCTGCCAGGTATAAAGTCCAGTTAATATTGGCACCCGACAGCATTAACGGCTTGATAACTGCAGCCATCGCATTTGCCTGCGGAGCCACGAGCGGATCGGGAGTATCTGTGGTAACAGTAAATCCATAAGCTTCATTCAGAATAAAGATTACTACGCCGACTGTTGCAGCAGAAACCAAAGTGCCGAGGAATTTCCACGATTCCTGCTTGTAGGGAGAGCTGCCCAGCCAATAGCCGATTTTCAGGTCGGTCACGAAACCGCCGGCCATAGAAAGCGCAGTGCAAACGATACCGCCGATAATTAAAGCGCCAATCATCCCCTCCTGCCCTTTCAGGCCTGCCTGCACCAATATGAACGACGAAAGTATCAAAGTCATAAGCGTCATGCCCGAAACCGGATTTTGCCCGACTATAGCAATCGCATTAGCGGCAACAGTCGTAAACAGGAACGTGATAATTGTTACCGTTAGCAAAGCAACGATTGACTGAGCCAAAGTAATTTTCACTCCGAGCACAAAAAATACAAAGACAGCTATCAGGGTTACGATTATCATTGTAACGACCAGGTTCATCTTCAGGTCTTTTTGTGTCCTATCAACTTTTGCATTGGAATCTTTATCGCCCTTGAATCCGACGAACGCCATTTTGAATGCTCCGCCGATTACCTTCGATGATTTGATAATACCGATAATACCAGCCATAGCAATAGCTCCGATTCCTATATGGCGCACATAGTCGCGGAATATCTGGCCCGGCTCCATTGCTGAAAAAATATTTGTCCCGCCGGAGCCTACTGCAATATCGCCGACGGCATTAAGCAGGGGAATCAGTACAAACCATGATAGCAGCGAGCCCATGGCTATAATGACAGAATATTTCAAGCCGATTAAATATCCGAATGAAAATATCAGGGCGCTGATGCCCATACGGAATTCCATTTTGATTGTATCTGCTATGTCTTCGCCTGCCTGTAGCACACGCAGGTTAATGTTTTCGTGCCACAACTTAAAGAAAGAAAAGAGCAAGTCGTAAATACCGCCTATTATAGCGCTAAACACTAGGACGCCAGCGCCCGACCCGCCTTTTTCGCCCGAAATTAAAATTTCAGTCGTTGCCGTGGCTTCCGGGAAGGGGAATTTACCGTGCATATCCTTGACAAAATATTTACGGAAAGGAATCAGGAATAATATCCCGAGGAAACCGCCGAGCAGCGACGAGAAGAATATCTGATAAAATTCCACTTCGAGGCCCAGAATATAAAGCCCGGGTATCGTAAAGATAGCGCCTGCCACTATTACGCCCGAACTGGCGCCAATTGACTGGATAATAACGTTTTGCCCAAGCGCGCCCTTGGTTTTGGCTACTTTGGATATGCCCACTGCTATAATGGCAATGGCAATAGCAGCTTCGAATACCTGCCCGATTTTAAGGCCTGAATAGGCCGTTGCCGCCGTAAAAATAATTGCCATCAGTATGCCCCAGAAAACTGACCATCCGGTCACCTCGGGATAATTCTGGCCCGGCAGCATTACGGGAATGAATTCCTCGCCAGCTTTCAGTTCTCTGTATGCATTTTCCGGCAATCCGCCGTTTTTTACTGTTTCGTGCATCAAATCCTCTTACTGTTTATTATTAATCATTCTCAACATTCAATTTTTTAGTTTGTTATCTGCTTCTTTCCACCCAGATTGCAACAAGGTTTTTAATAGTTTCTACGGCTTTATTCAGCCCCTCGACAGACAGCCATTCGGTCCGGCTGTGGAAATTCTGCCCGCCGGCATAGATATTCGGCGTAGGCAGCCCCATTTCGGTAAGCCTTGAGCCGTCGGTGCCGCCGCGGATAGGTTTCCAATACGGATTAGCCCCCGACCTTTCGGCTGCTTCCCACAGGCATTCCAGCACGAGCGGGTTTTCATCCAGCTTTTCGCGCATGTTGCGGTACATTTCGATTATTTCCATTTCCAGCTTTACTTTTGGATGCAACTGCTGAACTTCGTCTATTATTTTTTGGACGATTTCCTTTTGTTTGTCGAGGCCGGCCGTTTCGAAATCGCGGAACAAAAACCTCAGTGTCGATTTCACAACAGTACCCTCGAACTGGTAGGGATGTATATACGGCTCGTACCCTTCGGTCGTTTCGGGCGCCATATCCCTGGGGGTGCGTGCAACAATATCAGCCATAGCCCTTATTGAATTGACCATAATGTCTTTTGCCATTCCGGGGTGTATATCCCTGCCGTGGGCAGTAATAATGCACGAATTGGCGCTGAATGTCTCCTTGTTTAGTTCGCCGGGCAATTCTCCGTCCATCGTATATGCGTAGTCAGCACCGAATTTCTTGATATCGAAATGCAGAGTACCCTTGCCGATTTCTTCATCGGGAGTGAAAGCAATCTTGATATCGCCGTGCAATACTTCGGGATTATTAACAAAATATTCAGCTGCCGCCATGATAGATGCAATGCCTGCCTTATCGTCGGCGCCCAGCAGGGTAGTGCCGTCGCTGGTAACAATCGTTGTGCCTTTGCATTGGGCAAGGCCGGGATTTTCCGACTCTCTTATAACTATTGATGGATCTCCGGGAAGGACTATATCCCCACCCATATATTTTTCAATAATATTCGGCTTTACGTTCGCGCCAGGCGAATCTGGCGATGTATCGACATGAGCAATAAAACCGACGGCAGGCACCCTGCCGTAGGCTTGGTGGCTTTGCGGAATATTTGATTTTATAGTTGCCATCACGTAGCCGAATTCATCCAGTTCCACGGAATCAATACCCATTGCTTTCAATTCACCGGTTAATAGATTCAGTAAGTCATATTGTTTCTTCGTGCTTGGGTAGGTCGTCGATTTATCATCCGATTGAGTAACGATTTTCGCATACCTGATAAATTTCTCGAGCGCTGTTTCAATCATATTACAATCCTGTTATTATTAATAAAATCGGAAATCAAGCCAATTCTATTGAAAATTATAGAATAAACCAAAATTTAAATTAATAATTTTTCTGCGGAAATAAGATTAATTTTTTTTAAATGATAGTGAAAAGAAGATTTTTCGAACCAAGTGAAAAGTTGGGAAATAAATTTAATCCACATTGTGGGATAATTACTCGAAGTTACTTCGATTAACATGTTAATCTTTAATGATACACCAAATTTTGCTTTGGGATTGTCCGTGACAATTGCTAAATCTCAATTACATAGCAGGCTTTTGTACAGAGAAATGAAATTAATAATAAAATCGACGGCATTGCTCATGAATTTTTAAAAGGGGCTGATAGAGACCGGGACATTCAACAAAAGGAAAAAAAGTTTTTAATATTAAGGATTGCCGACAAATATGAAATGGAGAATATAATTAAGATATGAAAGATGTACTGAGGATTGAATAATAAAATCATACCAGTAATTCAATTCGGATAGGGACTTAGGCTGCATTTTCGTGGATGGCTTGCGTGCGAAAAGCGTATATGCACAAGGGACGGCTGCTTGTAATTGCAAAATATCCTCATGTAGGATAAATACTTACAAAACAAGGGATTAAAATGAACCGGCGCATTATCTATATGTATTTGCCGGCAAGTAAGCATAATGCCCTACGATCCTCTGAGCTTGCGGATTTTCTCGCGGGCTTTCTCTAAGTAAATCGACCTGGGGAACTTCTTCAGCAGCTCTGTGTACTGCTGAAGCGCTTCCTCTCCCTTGCCCAGCCCATAGAGCGAATCGGCAATCAGCAGCAAAGCATAATCGCCATAGATGCTGTTAGCATTAACTTCGATAAGACGCGCAGCTACCTCCCGGCACTTATCGAAATTACGCTGCCTGAAATACAGTTCAGCAGCCCTGATAAGGCATTTCTCAGCAAGAACAGCCTCTTTTCCTTTTTGGGCAGCTTCCAGATAAGAATCAATTGCCCCTGTTGTATTATCCTGCCTTTCCTTAAGCTCTGCCGCAGCAAAGAGGCCCAGGGCTTCTTTGTAGGAAGCATTATCTTCGATGGTAATAATCTTGTTTAGTGCGTCGTTGGCATAAGCCGAAGCTGAAATGACAGACAGGGCCTTGAATCCGGCCAGGGCCGAATCTGTATTGCCCCGGTAATACTCTATCTCCGCCAGTCTGTAGAGCGCTTTTTCCTTTACCTCGGCTGCCCCTGCCTTCCCGTAATTATTAGTAACTTTGCCGAAAGCGCTTGCAGCATCGGAGAGCCTGTCCAAAGCAATATAGATGTCCCCCAGAAGGTTGAGCGCTTCAGCCTTCTGTACCAATCCCCTTGCAGAAGAATACATCCCGAGAAGAATTTCGGCTGCTTCTTCCCGTTTACCCAGGTAGGAACCGAAAATAACAGATTTACGAATCATGCAGTCCCAGGCAGTCTGTGTATTGGGGAACTGGGATATAATATCGTCGTAGATTTCAGTTACTTTATTCAGTTCAGTAATATTAACAGCAGTATCAGCCGAGAACTTATCGTCGAGAGTCCTGGCAAAACCGAACAGGGCCTGCTGGAATACCGTGGAACTCTTGCCAAGCCCCAGCACATACTCATAGGCTTTAATCGCATAATCATAAACGCCATCGTTACGCAGGCTTTGGGCATACAAATAAACTTCGTATCCCCCATTTTTCATCGACTCGTCGATTTCGATATATTTTTCGAGGGCTCCGGAAAACTGCCCAATTGCGCTCAGATACCACGCATATATCTTCTTATAGCCGATATCCCTTGCTCCTGAACTGCGGCTTTCAAGGATTTCACCGATATATTTTTTGGATTCGTCGCTAAACATCAGAGCAGATATCTTGCCCTGTGCTGCCTGAAGGCTCCTCGTAACCTCGTATGCCGCCAGCACTTCCTTTGTCCCGTCCCTGAAATTGCCGGTAGCTATATAGAGCTGGCTCAGCTTATCGGAGAAAACAATATCGTTATCGAGATTATCCCTGCCCCGAAGCAGTGTAGCAATGGCTTTGTCGAAAAGCATCATATTAATCTGAGTGTTGGAGAGTTCGTCATACACTTGCTCGCTTTTGGGCACCGATTCGACGGCCGTATCCCAGGCTTCGCCCGCTTCTTTTGTCTTGCCGAGCCTCCAAAGCACTTCACCGAAAAGAATATAAACTTCAGGCTGTTTATTCAATACAAGGTATTGCTCGATGTAAGGCAGTAGTGCGCTGAACTGGCTTGACGCTTTCATCGTTCTTGCCAGGCCGCCAAAATAAAGGCTGTTGCGGGGATTTGCCTTGTATAATTCTTCATAAATCCTGGCAGCGTTTTTCATATCACCGCTTTTTTCGTAGCTCTCAGCCATTTTATATTGGCTCTCGAGACCAGGCTGAGCATACAAAACAGCGCTCAAGACTAACAATAATATAGATCTATATACAAATGCCATATAGTTTCCGACTGATTAATAATTCGTATTGTGAGACGTATCCAAGCCCACTCTGTTTTAAAATTTCAAATAATCCGGGAAATTTAATAAGTTTGGAACGGAGAATATCACCCGACTTTAATAGGTGGTTTTCGATTGGTTTTTCTAGGCTAAAAATTATTATTTTATTAACGTTACATATTATAATGGGTATTATCTGCAACTGGCTGGCAGCCGGTGCCGGAGGCGGGGAACCGACGGCTTACAGAATCAGGATTGTTTACGACAACACTTCGGCGGTAAAAGGCTGCACTGCTGACTGGGGCTTTTCGTGCCTGATTAACGGCAGTTTGCTTTTCGATACCGGGAAATCCTTCGAAATACTATCGCAAAATATGCAGTTCTTGGGCATTGAACCGCAAGGTATCAAAAAGATTGTTATTTCGCACAACCACAACGACCACTATGGAGGTCTGCATGATTTGCTCGGAAAAATTGCACCGGGAGCAGAAGTATTCGGCACCGGAGATTTTATGGCCAGACTTCACGGTAAGCCATTCGGTGCCATTCTGCATAGCATCGAAAAAACCATTGAAATTGGCAGAGGAATATACGCACTCGAGCCAATCCCCTGCTCGTATACTGGCGGCAAATTGCTTGAAACAGTTGTGGTGTTAGCCAAAGCTAATGAGATATGTATTATTACGGGCTGCGCCCATCCGGGGCTTAAGATTATTGTTGACAAAGTGAAAGCAGTATTCCCCGGCAAAAGAATAGGCCTTTTAATGGGCGGATTCCATTTGTTTGATACAAAAAATAGCGAATTAGAGGAAATTGCAGCCTATCTAAAGGAGAGCGGCGTTGGGAAGGTTGCCCCAGTGCATTGCACTGGCAAATCTTCAATCGCATATTTAAGGAATGCATTCGGGGCGGAATTCCTGGAAGGCGGAGCCGGAAAGGAAATCAGGTTTTAGCAAATATGAACGGTAAGAGCAATTTCAGTACGTCAAAAGTAGGAATTATAGCTGTCAGCCACCTTGCACATGATGTTTACCCGGCATTCCTTGCCGTAATGATGCCGCTTCTGATTGCTAACCTTCATCTGAGTTATTCTCAGTCGGGCCTGATATTCTTTTTGTCGCAGATTCCCTCTATCCTCACACCGCTTTTAGGTGTATTTATGGACAGGTACAATTTCAGGTACCTGGCAGCACTATCGCCGGCAGTCAGCGCACTTACCATGAGCTTCATCCCCGGAATCGCCTCGTTCGAATTCATTTGCATACTTACGTTTTTATCCGGCCTTAATTCTGCACTGTATCATATCCCTACACCTGTAATGATTAAAGAATATGCGGGCGATAAAATCGGCAGGGGCATGAGCCTGTATATGTTCGGCGGAGAAATAGCCCGCACAGTAGGCCCCTTGATGATAATGGCAGCCCTGGCATGGTGGGGCTCCGAAGGCGCTTACAAAATAGCCCTGCCTGGAATTGTAGTATCGATTGCCCTCCTTATCAGCCTTCGTAAGTCGAACATGCACAACGGCAACGAAGCCGGCCGCAAAGACAGTATGAAAAGCCTGAAGTACACATGGAAAAGGCTGAGACGGATTTTCATTATAAGCATCGGGCTGGTACTGAGCAAGGCATTTCTAATAAAAGCGCTTACTTCCTACCTGCCTACTTATATGACTGCAAACAATGCAGATTTATGGATGGCCGGCGCTGCGCTTTCTATTTTGCAGCTTGCCGGAGCTGCTGGAGCGCTAACATCCGGCACCTTATCCGATTATTTCGGCAGAAAGCGTATGATATTCATCGTAACTGCAACTGCGCCGCTGTTTATGTTATGGTTCATCTATGCTGATACAGCTTTCTATCTGCCGCTGCTAATAATAATGGGATTTGTAAATTTCTCGATAAATCCGCTGCTGCTGGCTATGATACAGGAACAGGAATCGGAATACCCGGCTTCGGCCAATAGTATTTACATGACTATTAATTTCGTGGTTAATTCTGTAGTGGCATATCTGTTCGGCTTCCTTAGCGATTATATTTCCCTGAACGGAGTTTACCTTGCAGCAGCTATCGCCTCGGCTATCGGTATGCCGTTTGTAATTCTGCTGCCCGGTAAAATTTTCGGCAGATATTCCAAATGATTATTTGAGGCGATAGTTTTCGATTGTTTTAAGGCAGACCTGTTCCATCTTCTTTGCCGATTCATCCCACGAGAATCCCTTAGCCCATTCTACAGCGCCTTCGGAAAGTGCTTTCAGTTTAGCTTCGTCGGTCAGTAAATCCTTCAGGATGGCTGCAAGCTGACCTACATCGCCATATTCAAAAAGCAATCCCGAAAGCCCTACTTTTACGGAATCCTTCAATCCCGGCACATTAGCCGATACGACGGGCGTGCCGCAAGCATTAGCCTCGATATTTGTAATTCCCCAGCCTTCTTTCATAGAAGTATTGACAGCAACATGGCAGCGGCCTAGGTGCAGGGCCTTGTCTTCTTCGGCCACATACCCCAGGAAGATAACCTTATCCTGTAAATCCATGCTTTTAGCCATTTTCTCCAATACCGGCTGGAAATCGCCCCTGCCCATAAAATAAAGCTTAGAATAGGGTAAGTCTTTATTTACCAAGGCAAAAGCTTTCAATAGGTGGTCGGGGCTTTTGTATTTTTTCAGCCTGCCGAAGTAAATAATTGATTTTTCGGAATACTTCTCCCCCACTGCCATTGGGAAATTCCCGGGTGTTATGGCATTATGCACAATGTCGAATTTGGCGGCATCGAATCCCCTATCGATAAACTCCTGTTTTGTGCTCTCGGAAACTACTACGAATGGAGTGTTGCTATATACCGTATCTACAAGTTTTTCGGATGCGTAGACATATAATCCCCTGATAAGGCCTGCTTCGCGGAAAATACTTTTTCCAAAGAAATGGTGGCTGATTGCCAGCAATGGCCCTTTAACAAATCTGGGTGTATAAAAAGGAATTTTATTTATATCGTCTATTACAAGGTCGAAGCCTTCATGGCTGAACCTACTCAGGTATTCCGGCTTAACTTTGAAATTAAACAAGTTCCTGCTGCCTTTGCGGATAACTCTTATTCCGTCTATATTTTCTAATTCGGGGGAGCCTTCCCAGCGGCAGCAAAACAAGGTAATATCGTGGCCCATAGCAGCCATTCTTTTGAATATTTCGTGCAGGTGCACTTCGGCGCCTCCGCCAAAGGGATTTTTTATATCCTGCCAGTTTATTACCAGTATTTTCATAATTCCTCAGTTTTACATCAGCAAAATTATGAACAATATTACTTATTATTATCAAAAATCATTTACATATAAATATTAATATTTTTTCATTATTATTAAAATGGCATAACTATTGGAATTATTACTGAAAAAATATGTGAATTAATAAAAAGGATTTGGAGAATGCTTATGGATAGCGGGATTCAAAAAATAAGGATATTGGATTTGTGTTCGAATAAATGCAATTGGATATTATTAACCGCCATTGCAGTTTCTATACTGATGATTTCTTGCTCGCCCCGTAGCGTGCGAAACGGCAAAACCCGAAGTGTACGCCACCCGGCAATGGAGCAGGTTGCAACTAATCAGCCAACTGGTATCCCCGGCGATATCGATGGCAAAGAGATTCTTGAAGCACAACAGGAGCTGACAAATGTGCTTAGTATAAACTCAATTAACAAAAGCGACACATTCTACCTGGATGAAAAAACCGGTGAAGTACTGCCCTACAACAGCCACCTGAGGGCTATTATCGAAGAGCAGGATAATATTAACCGCAAGGTGAGTTCTTTGCAATCAGATGTCACTGACATAAAAAACACACTCGACATGTTAAAAACCGAACTACTGGCGATGAACGGCAAGCCCCAATCCGATGGAGTGGCGGGAGAAGAATATTCCGGCAACCAGGCTCCGCGCAACAATTCCAATATCATGCTGCCTGATGAAAAAGTAAATGTAAAAAATGAAAAAAAGCAGTCAACCCCTAAAAAACAAGTAAAACCTAAACCTAAAAAAAGGATAATAAATACCCACAAAAAAAACAACCCCGAAGAAAAAAACAATTCCGATGCAAACGATTTTT
>DAINRZ010000031.1:0-14375 GCA_036741575.1 Kapaibacterium sp. (SeqCode) | reverse complement strand
AACCAGGGGCCTGTTGCTGTCGTAATCAGCTTTGCCGGCTTTGTCGATTTCGGAATAAATATCATCGACGATTTGAACGACAGATTCGCTGTCAAAATAATCCTGAGGTTTCAGTTGAATCCATTCCTCGGCAGAATAGCCGAATAATTGCTTGACCGAGGGAGTAATATATGTAGTATTTAGGCTTAAATCGGTAGTCCAGATGATATCGACGATATTATCGGCAAGGAACCTGTATTTTTGCTCGCTGATTTTAAGCGATTCCGAAAGTATCCTCTGCTGTTCTATCAGTTCTTCCTGCAAGTCCAGCCTGATTTGCAGGGTTTTATTGGCCTGGTTCAGGTTTTTGTGCGCATTTTCTATTTCATCGACAAGCAGGTTGAAAGACTGCCCAAGGCGCCAAATTTCATCTTTTGTATTTATCTCAACTCTCTTTGAAAGGTCATTCGCTGCAATCTGGCCGATTGTATCTTCCATTTTCTTAATCGGACGGGTGATAATTACGCTGATGATATATACGAATACAAGCCCTACAGCGAACACGGCAATACTAATAATTATAATATTTTTTTTAATATTGCTGACCTCAGCATGCAATTCATCGAGAGAGAAGCCGATATAAAGAGAACCGATTTGTTCGTTTCCAAAATGAATAGCAGTTTTTGATTTGAAGAGTTGCCCGTCATCTGAATATTCATTATCTGACAAATAGCCTGCTGTTACTGCCGTATTGTTGTTAAATGCATAGATATTCTTTCCTGCGTTATTAGTAATTACCAGATAGGACAAATCCCTGTTCTGCATAATTCCTATAAGTGCTTCATCAATACTTTCAATATCATCGAAGTATACTCCCGGGCCCACACTAAATGATGTCAATTCAGAAATACTCATTACTTTTTCTTTTATCGACTTTAGTTTTTCCGTTTTCAACATTTCAGGGAAATAGACTGATAGAAAAAGCGAGATAATTCCAATAAGGAATGAATAAAGTATTACCAGCTTTGTCCTAATGTGCTTAAATTTAAAATTCATATTAGTCGATAATTGTCGATAGTTTCAATAATTGTGAACTAAAATCCGAACCCTCGGATTTAGCTGACGCCAAATTTATAACAATCTCCGGTTTGTCCCCTTTCCTGTCTATTGTCAACGATACACCCTCTTTTGTATATGAAGTAACGCCTGTCATCGAAATCATTTTTTTGTTTTTGCACAACTGGGTCATATTGCGGATATCAGCTGCGCGGAGGGGGCAAAAATAGGCAATGCCCGGAATATTCTTTTCGAAAAAACCATCAATATTTTCATTACTTATATCTACCGGTATGTAGCTAATTGGTAAACCGCCGGTATAATTGAGTTTTTGTGAATTAACGGTATTTATTATATCATTTTTTGTATTTAGCGACGCCCTGTAATTACTTTGGTAAATGATATAAATATTAATCTTTTTGCCCAAGCGGTTAAGATTCCTGTCGAAACCAAATATTTTAAGGAAAATCGGGAATTGGACGCTCACAGGTACGGACATTTCCTGGCACACCAGCTTACCCTGCAGCAATTGCAACAAGATAAGAATAGTGATTAAAAATTTAATATGTATTCTTAAATTTCGCGGCATATTACAATATAAATAGGTTTAAACCAAGTGTAACAGTCCTGCCGTATTGTACCAGCGATTGCTGATTATGTTCGTAACCTCCGGGAAGATAGTATTCCAAATCAAGTAAATTTTTTATTTTTAAGTAAATCGATGAATTATTCAAAAATCCCGGCAGGGTATTTTCATCACCGAATGACAATGTATATTTCAAATACAAGTCTAATAATGTAAATGCTTTTGTTTTTGTGCCGTAAATCGTTATCCTGTCCGATTCGAATAAAAAGTCGGCGCCACCATACAACTTTTGGGCTAATTCCTGCACAATTCCCACTTTTACAATATATTTGGGTGAATTTGTCAGGTAAGTATTACTCTTATCTTTTAGTATCTGGTGCGAGAAATTCAAATATCCGGCCAAACCAAAATCGAACCTGAATTTACAATCGAATTCCATCCCGTAAGCCCAAACTTTTTCCTGGTTGGTAAACTGGAAAAACTCACCGGAACTGTTTTCTATAGCAACCTGGTTTATCAGGTCATTAAAAAAGTAATGATACAATGAAACACTAAAATCAAAATTATTACTTAATATACTTTCCCAAACAATTTCATAGGAATTAATTTTTTCCGCCTTCAGTTTTGGATTTGCAATGCTGCCCATATCATCGTAATAATACAATTCATATATATTGGGGGACCTAAAGGCTGAACCATACAACAATTTTATGGTATTGTTCTTACCGGCATTGAAAATTGTACTTAGCCTGGGCGCTAAATAACTGCCGCTAAGAGAATTATGATTGTAGCTAAGGCCGGCATTCACACTAAAATTACTTAGTACCTGCCAATAATCCTGCAGGAAAACCACAGCCGTGTAATAAGGGAAATCATTGTCAAAAAACACTACGGAATCATCAAATAGTTCGTAATCGGCATTTATATGCTTTTTAATTTCTGTGCCTATTACCAGCCTGTTCGTTTCATCGATATCCCAGTTTACCATAATTTCGGAGCCAGCCCAGTTGCCGTTGCTTCCGTCAGTTTGTAGCAGATCATAAGGAAAAATACCGTCATATCTGAAATTATCATAAAACACCCGCGCCGATAGGCTGAGGTTGTGAGTGATTTCGGGATTATACGATAAATCGACAAATTTTCTTTTATCCGATGTTTTTGCCCTGCTATCATTGAATATGGTTTCGTAAGCCGCCGTTGGTATGCCTTTCTCCCTGCTGAACAGGTATAGATTCAAAACAAAGTCATTGAAAGATACCTTCGAATATATACCATAAAATCTTTCCCAGTCGAGGTTATCGGCTATCCCGTTGTTATTTTCCGGTGTGTCGAATTCCCTGAAATACAAATCCTGGCCTTTTGAATCGCCAATCCTTGCGCTGATAAAGAAATCCACATCTGTGGCCAGTTGTTTACCAAAACTAAATCCACCAATATAAGAATTATACGATCCGGCTTCGCCAGTCAGTTGAAGCCCGTCAATCAGTTTTCCCTTTTTTGTTATTATATTTATTACCGCTAATATAGCGCCTGTGCCATATAGCGCCGAACCCGGGCCTTCTACGATTTCTATCCTTTCGATAACATTTACCCCGAAGCCTAAATCATCGGAGAAGAAAGGCTGGCCGTAAACATTTTCGTTCAATACATGGCCGTCGATTAAAAGAAGTACGTTATTGCTATAGCTGGAAGGCCTGTCGAAACCCCTGGCTCCCAGGTAAGGATAGTTATGGTCGTTTCGTTGATAGAATCCTCTGACTTTTGAAATAATCTCCGCAAAAGTCAGGTTGCAATATTTTTTAATCTCGTCCTCTGTAATAATAATTACCGAGGCTGGCGCTTCGCTTTTTTTCTGCTCGTATTTCGATGCGGTTTCCAGTTTTTGATCGAGCAGCATTTCGAGCTCGGTGTCAGCATTATCAATGCTGTCTATTGCATGAAATCCCCTGAGATGTGCGGCACTCAGAAATATTAGAATGAATGTTGTAATATGTTTTAAATTGGCAGAAAAGATATTAAATTCATCGTTAATTGGATGCCCAAACTTATAATTTTTCATAATCTTTCTTTTTACAATCCCGTTTTAAATTATGTATAATTTAATTATAATTCGGTTATTATTTTTATTTCTTGAACAGGTTATTCAGCCAAAATCATCAATCTCATTCAATGATTATTGTCATAGCGAACAACAACTTAAGATTAAGAATTATTTGTTCGTTTTATTAAATTCATATTAACAAGAGTTTTGGTACCAATTAGGTGTACAATATTGCAGATGCAGATTTTGCTAAATAACTTCATTTTTGTGTATCAATAGGATTAATGAAATATATGCTGTTTTCGCAAAAACATTAAGACTGGAATTATGTTTTGAAAAAAACTAAAACTATACGTATATTTCACAAAAGATTAGTAAGCAAAGGATGAATTATGAAAAAAAATTTATACCAGATAAAAACTGTGTTTTTAATAAACCTGTATCTTATAGTTACAGTATGTTCTGCTGATGCACAAAAACAATATACAGGCAAATCGCTGCTTCCGAATTTCAATGAGAATGCTGTTGTAAAGATTTTCTCTTACAAAGGTATGAACCTTAGCTACAGCGGATCTCTCATTACTTATAATTATTACTTCGACCCTGTCATTACTCACGGCAGCGGTGTGATGATTGACCCCAACGGCATTATTTTGACGGCAAAGCATGTTATCGACTCAGCCAGGTTTATTGCAGTCAAAATACCCGGCAATAATGTCACCTTCCCGGCAGAAGTTGTTCAGAGCACCGACAATTCGGACTATGCTTTCCTTGTGATAAAAGTGCAAAACCAGGAATATATCAAACTCCCTGCAAAAGCTCCCCAACTGCTGCGAGGCCAGCAAATATGGACATACGGCTACCCGATTATTCCCGGCGAGCCTGAGCCTAATATTACTAAAGGCATTATTACACGCTTCAGCCAGTATTTCAGGATGTGGCAGCTGGATGCCGCCGTGCATGGCGGAAGCTCGGGCGGGCCTCTTGTCGATGACAAGGGAAATATAGTCGGCGTTATTGTAGCAAAACTCAAAGACGCCGAAGGCATGAACTTTGCCCTGCCGATGGACACCATACTCATGACGTATAAAAACCTGAAAGACTCCGATATGTTTAGCCTCGATAAACAGACACTCGGGAATATGAAACCAGAGAAGTACAAGTCGAGGACAGCGCTTGCTAAGTTCCTTGCCAATACAGCCATAAATTACATAGTGTATTCTGATTCTGAAGATTTCGGAACACTTAAAAAAGAAATTGAGGCTATCGATGATACAAACGCAATTATTAGCGAATGGGCCTTGTACAAAGAATTATCATCGGGGCTGCACTTCAATCAGGCATCGCAAATGCTCGATAATGGCAAGAAAAGTTTTTACTCTGCGAAAGACCTCGCACCCGAAGATGCTGCAGTGTATTCACAGTTGATTAACAAAGCTGAAAACGATGCAAACGTTGCAAAGGCCATTAGCAAGAATGCCGATGAGTCGCTGAACGACTTGATTTATTATATCGGCCAGGCCCAATCGAACATTGTATCGGGTGATTATTCCGATACTAATTTCCCAGATAATATCGACGAATCTGATAATACTGGATTTACTTACTGGAACGAGGATGAAATCCTGAAGCTGATCAGCTACTTTGACAGTACCGAAGCCGGCTTCAAAGGTTACTGGGGCAACGGGCCTGTTACCAGCAACGAAAACGGTATGAAACTGCTGACCTACTCCAATTTAGTAGTAAAACTAAAAGACGACAAAGTCAAAGAATTATCTTTTTACTATAATACTCTCCCAAACAAGCCGATAGAAGCATTTAAAGGTCTGAATGTTTACCTGCTGAAAAGTACCATAATATCTACTCTTGGCGATGATTTTAAAACTGAAAAGCTAAATAAGGACACATTTAACCATGAAGCACTGACGTGGAACTTCAAAAATAATATTAAAATGACACTGGTATTCAGCGAAGGCGGCTACTGCTACTATGTAATACTGAAAACCGAATAATCACGGAAGCTGAAATATTTACCCGAAATTATAATGCTTCCTGACTGGTTCCAGTACTTCCCAGGTACAGGCAAGCCCTTCGGCGAACGTTACGAAATCGCCTTTGTTAATCTCGACATCGCCGCTTTCAGTATGTACAATGATTTTTCCTTCCAGTATCAGGCACATTTCGCGCGAATCGTAATACCAGTCGAATTTTGATTTCTCTTTGGTCCATATAGGCCACTGCCTGATTCCCATTTTGCCGATTTCTTCTTCTGATAATGACTTAACTTCGATTTTCATATTAATATCCGAATAATGTTATTAAAAAATATAAAATAATCAAAAAGGCAAATAAAATCAAAATTTTTGAGTTAAATCTTATACCCCAGCTTACCCATGATAAATACCATACCGAAGTAGCACAGAACCATTAACGCTGTTGCCAAAACCAACGATAGATAAAAATTAATATGAGCCTTTAGCAGCATAGGGAATGCAATAAAGAATACCAGCGAAGGCAATACAAGCCAGAATATATTAAATGACAAGTCTATTATCTGGGCTTCGTCTTTTGTGTCGTTGTACAGCCAGATAATGGCCAATATAGAAGTAAGCGGCACAGAAGCGAGTATGCTGCCCATTAAAGTGCTCCTTTTGGATAATTCGGATATCAATCCGATTATTGCCGCTGAGATTAATACCTTAACTATATAATAGACCATGTTTTCGTATCCTCAATAATATTTTATAGCCTTTTTTTGACAAAGTCAGTTCTGATATAGTAAAAATTTATATTTTAGCAAATTCAATTACTCTCGGATCAGTCTTGATAGCATTCCTGCCTATGCGCGATTTCAGCAGCAGGCCTTCGAAGCTGGTGCAGCGGCTGAGAGCAACATAGACATGCCCCGGCGAAAAAGCATTTCGCAAGTCGGCAATGACATGCTCGAAAGTCAAGCCCTGGCTTTTGTGCACGGTAATAGCCCAGGCAAGCTTTACGGGAAACTGCGTGAACTGCCCCACCTGCTCTTCGTCCACCTTTTTTTGCCTGCTGTTCCAGGTGAACCTGATGTTTTCCCATGTATGCCTAAATACGTCTATTTCTGTGAAGTTATCCACTTCCACCACCAACTTGTCGTTTTCCAGCCGTTTTACTATGCCGATTTTACCGTTAAAAAAGCGCTTCTCAGGGTCATTCCTCACAAACATAACCTGGGCTCCCTCTTTTAGCTTCAATTCATAATCCGTAGGGTATATTGAATCGGGGAATTCCCCATGGGTGTCGGCTGTATAGGTACGCAGCGGCGAGGACAGCTCGTCGAGCCTTGCGGCATTGATTTCATCGGCAATTCGGTTATGAGTGGCAAGAGTAATATAGTTCAGGTTCTGGTTTTTGAAGAGGGCAGGGATAAACCTGCTGTTCAGCAGTTCCAGGTCATCGGCGGTAATGCTGTTTTCCCTCACCCTGTTCAGCAGCGAGATAAAGCTTTCGTCGGTCTGCCTGTAAATCTTCTGCAATTCAATATACTGCAAAGGATTATCCCTAAGCGCCAGCGAGCTGAAGAAAAATGGTGTGGCGTAATGCCCGCTTAGCAGCTCCCAGTGGTCATCGCGGGCAATAGGCGGCAATTGGAATGCGTCGCCTATCATTATCACCTGCACCCCCCCGAATGGCCTGCTGCTCTGCCTGTAAGCCTTGAGCAGGGTATCGATTACGTCCACCAGGTCGCACCGTACCATCGAAATCTCGTCGATAATCAGCAGTTCGAGCGCATTAATAAGGTTGCGGTGCTTTTTCCGGTATTTGAAATTATCGAAAATAGTGCTCTGGTCTTCGTCTTCGGGGTGGGGCACAATCCTGAGCCTCGAATCGCCGGGCAGAAAGACGCTCGGTGGAATGCGGAAGAACGAATGTATCGTCTGGCCGCCGGCATTCAGGGCAGCCACACCCGTAGGCGCCAGCACTGCCGCCTTCTTTTTCGTGGCCTGCCTGATGTATTTCAGGAACGTCGTCTTGCCGCTGCCGGCCTTGCCTGTCAGGTAGAACGATGTGCCTGTGTTCATTGCCAGGTCCACAGCCAGGCTGAACTCCCGGTTGCCTTCGTCGAGCGTAATATTATCGATAGTATAAGCCATAGGCGCTTTGCTGCTGTCCCCGAAAAAATAACAAAATTATGGAAAAAAGCCCATATATGGGCAATGCATAATAAAACGATTTTCATTAAGTAAAAATAAAGTACCGAAAAATGATTTTTTCGATATGGTGGGGGTAGGAAGTTTTTGAAGGATAGAGAAAGTAATTAATGAATAATTGCGATAGGTAATGAGTTAGTAACTAATAATTTTTGGGGAGTTTTGCATACGGCAGTCACGGCATAGCTTATCCAGTTTAATAAAAATATAAATTTAAAGAATATTAAAAAGAAAATAAATTTGTCTTTTCGTAAAATTTAATTTAGATTGAAGAAAATTTGAAAATAAATTTGTGAGAAGGGAATTTGGGGTTAATATTGTTTCATTTCAAAACTGATACTCGGGTATTGTAGAATAAGCATCTATTTGATGCAATTAATATATTTGTTACATTTATTTTAGGGACTTACCATGAAAACAAAATTCTTTCGAAGATGTTTAATGCTTCTGCTGGCTGCAGTGCTGGCAAGCGGCGCAATGAAAGGGCAGGACTGCTGCGATAGCTGCTTGAAACTTGTCTTTGAGCATGATTTAAATGCGGGATTTTTCAATCCACATAATGTAATTGCAGATAGCTGTAATCCATTATATCCTCTATATGCCGATAGGACATTTATAGTCTCTTTTCAGGAAAATATTTTAAACTTGCCATATAAGCACAGAGATTCTGTAATAGAGGCATCTTGGACAGATATTGATACAAATATGAGTATCATAAGGGAAAAATTTAGTGAGCTTGAAGAAGAATTTGGGCTTTTTCATTTTAATAAGATGTTTCCAGAAGATACTACTACAGACTCCTACTACAATCAGCTTTTTAGCTTATATTTTGATAATTATGTAGAGATCGAAAAAGTTGTTACGTTTATTGATACTTTAGATGGAGTAAAATGTTATTTCTCTGGATTTCCTAAACGTCTTTGTTCAGAAAATGGAAATCCAGGAATGGGGCAGAATTCTGATTTAGCAACCCCTAAAATTTACTTAAAAGATATAAGAGGTGAACAATGGGGTCATTATGCTATTAAGGCACCCATGGCGTGGGAAGTCACCCAAGGATCAAAAAATGTTTATGTTGGTATTTTTGAAAATTGGTATGAGATGTATAAACTAAAACCTTTTTATCAAAATCAAACAAATTACAATGATAGAATGAAGGAGGAGAATAATCCACCAACTGCTCAAGAAATATATGATTCAAGGGGAGATATACCACATGATGAAATTCAAAAAGGTAATATAGCATCATCAAACAGAAACCTTATAATCGGGAATGTAAATCATGTTCAAATAATAGATGAAAAACTAATAACAACAGGAACCGATTTACATAGTTGGGACAATGATCATATTGAAAGGACTATTGGAATAATATCAGGATTAAATGACAGTAAGGGAATGTGTGGAATTGCCCCTAATAGTACAATTGTTGAAGGAGGAAATTACTATAGGAGGGAATTCGTAAAAGATTTTAAAGAAGATAAAACTTTTAATAAATGGGTGGAAAAAAATAAAGAAACACCTATAAATTTTTACGATTTGGATTTAGATAACAATCCTAATAATGGTATAATTAAAACGCCAAATGCAGTATGCCAATCATCATCCGAAACACCACCAGTAAATCCACCACAAGTACTGAAATTATTTAAAAATGGATCTTTTATTATAATAGGCTCTGGTAACGGAATAGATCTTATATCACAGCCGCCTTATTGGGGATATGTTCCAGAATATATTATGTTTTATGGTGCTAGTAATCAACCACCCCCTGCTGAAAAAACAAACGAAGAAAATAACGATATTAGGAAAGACTACATACAGTCAATAATGGTATCCACTGTTGAGGGTCTTGGTTTGCCACACAATAATATTAATTATCTAGAATCTCCATTTTTGAATAATGATTTTAGCTGTATTGATTCAGATAACCTTCATTTTAATCCAAATTTCAATTTCTCGAAATATAATATGAAGTTTCCAGATCCTGATTTCACAATAGCAGATTTTAAAACAATAAAAATGTATTCGTTTATGGACCTGGTAGTACCTGGTGGCAGAAATATTGGTACTTCAATTGATCCGGATTTTACAAATATTTATTTTGATAAAGAAGGAGGAACTTCATATGCTTCTTGTTATGTAGGAGGCGTTATAGCTTTAATGCAATCAGTAGATGAAACTTTAAACGCGAATATACCCTCTCAAGATAAAAAATATAATCTTATTCGAAGGGGATATAATATAATTACATTTACTGCAAAAAAGAATCATGATATAGGATACACTATTAATAATTTATCATCTTCTTTCAATCCAAATACCGGCGGACTGCCCTCAATTTCTCTTGAAACAAATTATAAAATACAAAGATTTGACCCACTCCGCCGTTCATGGGCTATGCGCATGGGTTTCGGGCTTGTGGATGCTTACAGGGCCGTGGCAAATTCCATTCCAGCAAGAGCTAGATATGAATATACAAGTAGTTATTCAATTACAAATAATGATTGCTGGCTAAACCCTGGAACAACTAACCCTCGGTTTATTCATTTCGGCGGTTTAATACACGAAGATGTTGCCGGTGACGATGATGAATGGATGCAGGCAATAAATAGCTATTACGGATGGAATTTATCAAGTGATTTAAATAATTCTAACGGGACTAATGATACTCTTCAAATTCTTTTATTTGGAGGCAGGCAATTCCCAACAAATCCTGCAGGCACTACAAACCTGATTAATAACAACCATGGCGAAACCTTAATCAACGGCCAAAATACTACTATTACAGTTCCTGATAATATTGTTGCAGCAATCGACGGAATTGTACGGCAGACAAACGCTACTAAATCCGATAATAAAATCCTAACGACAGAAACCGGCAAAATTCTCATAACAGGTTACCTCGAAGACGTCAGCCTCGATGGTGTGATTAAAATGAGCGACCAGGAAATGCATTCTTGGGGCGAAACAAACAAATGCACTGTGTCCTTTGCAAATGGCTCAGAAATTTACGGCAATGTCGATGTTTATGGTAAAAGCTTAATCACTGTTAAGGATAATGCAACTTTAACTATTCAGCCGGGTGGTTCCATTAACCTGAAAGGAGATGAAGATTTGGACATCAACAGCGGTCAGACAATCGTGTTGGCCTCCGGGTCAAAAATTTCAAGTAACGGTAATCAAAAAATCGTCGTTAAAAGCGGGGGCACATTAAGGTTAATCGATAATACAATAGGTCCTCCTGTAAATACAGACGCAACAACAAAAGTAAAATTACTATGCAATGTAGAAGTAGAAGAAGGAGGCATATTGGATTTTGCACCGAACTCTTACGTCATTACCAAGAATATTATTTACAAAGCTTGTACTACTGCCAGGACTATTAACTACAATAAAAGTATAGCAATATTCCCGCAGCGCGACGATAATAAAAACGTTATTGCCGGTACCGGAAAAGTTATACTCGAATCGAAAAATACATTGAATATCGTGAACAGAACTGCCGGCGTTAAGCCGATTGCTTTGTTCGGAGGGGTAACATTGGGCAGTCATGCAAACTTTTTTGTGGAACAAAATGATGGTGATTTCTATTGCGGTAAGATAATTTCAGATAATAACAGTATTATAGAGTTTAAGGACGGTTGTAATGTAATATTCTTCAGTGATAATGCAATTAGAGAAGCAGGATTAGTAAATCATGATATTCATGGCTCTATTATAATTGGAAGCGAAACCGTTAACAAAAGGCTTAAATTAATTGGTAATGCTTCTAACAATTCCTATTCCTGTAATCAAATAAGTACGCCGCTCGTAATTTCTGTTTTTAATATTGATAAATCTTCATACTACAGGTTTGGAAATACCGATTTCGAAAATGTACATTTTAAAATCAACGGCCGTGGAGTAAAGAATAATAATGATATTCCACAATCAAATGAACCGAATATCTTTAACTGTACTTTCAGTCATGATGCAGTAAAACTACAGGCTTTCTTACAAAATGCAAGCATTAATAGTTCAATAAGAGACGATGTAAGGGACAATAGGCCAATTGAATTTATAAATTATAATAAAAGAAGTTGGATTTCAATTAGTTCATGCTCCTTCCAGGACAAAGCAATTATGGAGCCCTGGCTTCAGAATGACCCTCTGATTAATTATCGTGTATCCGGGATTTACATTAATAACAGCGTTGTATATGAAATTGGAAACAGCTTAGGCCAAAACCGCAACAGTTTTAAAAACCTTAAAAATGGTGTTTTCTCCGATTTATGCCTTTATGTTAAAGTTCAGGGCAGCGATTTTGAAAACTGTAGTACAGGGGTAGTAGATAATCTGTCGGCAATAAAAGTCTGCGATAATACCTTTACAAATGATAGAGCCGGTGTTTCATTATTAGGTTCAAAACAATGGAGTATTTTCGCTAATACTTTTTTCGGAGACAAAGAATGCGTAAAAATGGTGAACACTGAAAAACAAAACTTCAGGGGAAATCTTTTCCAGCATTATTTCAGGGCTATCAGTGTCGATAACGGAACTGCATACCTGACAGATGAATACACTTCGCCTGATGAACAAAATATTTTTAATATTGGAAATAATGAGTTTATAATGGATAATCCGAATTCTAATATTAATAATTCAAGGTTTTTAACAGCAAGTACAGATAATGGCGGAAGTTGGAAATATCTAGGTGATGATTCTCAAACAGATATTTTTCTACAAAATACAGGCAGAGGCTTTATGTCAACTAATAAATCATTACTTAAAACACAGTGCGGTTACAATAAATATGCAGAGTTCACTAATTTCTTTGCCTATAGTGAGCAACTACAATTACAATTAAACAATGAATTTGATTATAATTTCTTCAACAACCTGAGCAATATTTCAAATAAAATGCATAATATCCTTTGCGCACAACCAAGTAACCAAAGCTCTAAGGCAAGAGACCTTTCATGTGAATTTGAAATTCCAGAAACCGGACAATGTGTTTCGGCAAGTGGAATAGTTTGCCCGTTTGGGATTTACAATTATGGGAATTGGGCCGAACTTCCTATTGGTTCATCATGGATTGACAGTACCTTCTATTCTGTTTTGGGCGAGTATTGCAATTCACAAAATATGCCCTGCCAGTGTATTAAAACAAGGTCGGTAGATTTGCTCGATATAGCACTTTATGCAAGCATGGATGCCGGATATCATTTTTCTGATTCAAGATTAAACATGATTATTGATTGCATAAAACAAAAGCTAAATGACCCGGCTTATTATTTCTGTAATAATTGCAGGCTTTTACTCACTTTGGGCGAGGCATACGAATGGTTCGGCAACTCAGATTCGGCAAACGCTTACTATGATATGGTAAAAGCCCTATGCCCCGGCTCATCCGATTCCTTAGTGGCAGATTGGCGGAAGAAGAACATGGCCGCAGAATTGAACGATAATACTTATGGCAGCGTTTACGATAATTTTAAAAATGCTTACAGAAATTCCATAATTGATTATTTGACTTACTCGCCAGCGCCGCCACCCGAAGTTCCTATTATGCATACCGACGATAACCACGCCGGTGAAACTGCGTCCGAGCCTGAATTATACCAAAACGTACCCAATCCCTTCTCCGATAAAACGGATATATCTTATTCAATAGGGGAAAATTGTTTGGTTAAGCTCTATATATCTGATTTACTTGGTAATACTAAAATAGTATTAGTGAATGAACAAAAAACTCCGGGTAAGTACAATGTTGAGTTTAACAAGGGCAGCTTGCAGACGGGATTTTATTTCTATACTCTCGAAGTTTGTGGAAAAAGGATTTCCAAAAAGCTTCAAATAATAAATTAGTTTTTGATTTGTCTATATTTATGGGCTGCCTTTTTTGGCAGTCCATAAATTGATTTAAGGTGAGTTATGTATAAAACAATATTACTATTAGCAATTTTTACAACCGTTGTTTCTGCACAGGATTTTGACAGTCTTATTAATCCGCTTTGGGGGCCTAATGCAGGTGAAATTTATGAATTAAAATATAATAATTCAAGAGATATATTCTTATCTTCTAACAACGGTTTATTTAAATCCACTGATGATGGTGATACTTGGAAAAATATTTTAAATAATGGATTAGTATATGGTATTGAAATCAATTCAAAAAATGAATTATTTATAATGGCATGTCCCTCAGATTTATATTCATATCAAAATTATTTATATAAATCAAAGAATAATGGTGATTCATGGGAAAAAATCTCTTCCGATTCATCAAAACACATACTTATCGACACAAATAATAACTTGATATTTAAATATATTTGGTCAGAGTCAAATGATTCAAGAATTTCAATTAGAATTTCATTATCAGAAAACGAAGGCAAAAACTGGACTCAAATAAAAGAATATTCTGCTAGAGCAGACACTACTATAAATTTTCATATGTCAATGAATGAATTTGGAAAACTTTTATTAATTACCAATTATTTAAAAAATAGTCAATATTTGAAAACAAATATTGAAATAT
>DAINRZ010000030.1:0-14517 GCA_036741575.1 Kapaibacterium sp. (SeqCode) | reverse complement strand
TACGATTCAGCTAATTCACATTTTAATCTGACAATGCATATCAAAGTGGGCGGGGGAAACCTGGAGTTCGGAAATAATTCCGGTATCCACTGGCATATGAACCTTGCCAACGAAATACACTATATAGCATCCGACAAATCTAACCAGGTAATTCCGTGGGTTAGGTCGAAATCTAACGCCACAGGAAAGGAAACCGTTTACAGGCTGGTCGGCGAAAACCTGTCGCAAGAGGATATTCGGCCTGAGAATATGAAACTATTCGACTGTATAGACTGCCACAACAGGCCGGCACATAAATACAACCCGCCGGATAAGATTGTTAACCTTTATATGAAAATGAACAGGATTAATCCTCGTATCCCGTTTATCAAAAGTATTGCAGTGCAGGCTCTCGAATCAATAAATTCTGAGCATAAGGATGCCATTAAAGATATTAATGCTTTGATCTGGAACTATTACAATAACCTGTTTCCAAATCTGGAACCCGGCCTGAAGAAATCAATTAACCAGGCGATCGAAGAATTAGCAATAATATATTCAAGGAATTATTTTCCTCATATGAAGGCAAACTGGAAGATTTACCCTGATAATATCGGGCATTTATATAGCCCCGGGTGTTTCAGGTGCCACGACGGCAAGCATGTTAACGAAAACGGGAAAATTCTGACAAATGACTGTAATGCATGCCATACTTTCCAAACAGAATTCATTCCAAGTGTGGGTGATTCACTGAAAACAACAGGAAAAACCATTGTCAATGATTTCGTTCATCCGGGTGGAGCCGACAAAAAAATTAAAGAACAAAACTGCGTGGTTTGTCACGGAATAGCAAAATTCAACAATACATTCAGGAAGAAATAGGATAAAACCGAATATCAATCGGGATGAGTTATCAATTGGTTAGCTGGGGCAGCCTGTTCGCGCTCGATATTACCAGATTTGGCAGATTTTTTACTTACCGGAGTATTATCGCCAAAGAAGAAGTATTCCATTACCTGCCTTGCTATCGGGGCCGCAACATCGCCTCCATAACCGCCGTTTTCCACTAAAACTGCAATAGCAATCTGCGGATTTTCTTTTGGGGCAAAGCAAACGAACCAGGAGTGGTCCTTGCCTTTTGTTACCTGTGCTGTGCCTGTTTTGCCGCATACTTTGATGCCAGGTATTATGGCGTTATCGCCGGTACCGCCGCCCCTGTTGACGGCATCGAACATGCCGTCGTGAATAACATCGAAAATACGCTTATCAATGGGTAATTCTTTAATACTGTAAGATATCGGGATAAGCTTGTCGAGTTTCCTGTTATAAATTGCCCTGCCAACATGCGGCTGGTATAAGGTTCCTTTGTTGGCAATGGCAGCAACGTATGCGGCCATCTGCATCGGTGTGACGAGTATTTCACCCTGCCCAATAGCGTAAATTACCATGCGGCCTTTGGTGGAAACACCAGTTCCAAACCTCTTTTTAACATATTCCACCGAGGGCAGCAGGCCTTTGATTTCATTGGGAATATCTACCCCGGTCCTTTGTCCGAATCCAAACATTCTGCCGTACCTGTACATTCTTTCAAGGCCAAGTTCAGGCCCAATCTTGTAGAAAAATACGTTGCATGATGCCTGAATAGCCCTTCGGACGCTTATACTTCCATGGCTGCCATGGCATTTGAAAGGCCTTCCTTTACCGCCATAAAGGAATATTTTATTGCATTGAATTTTTGTGTTTTCAGATATTAATCCCTCTTGCATGGCTGCAATAGAAACTAGCATCTTCCATGTGGAACCTGGAGGATAAGGAGTATTGACTGCCCTGTTGATAAGTGGCTTATATCTGTTGTTTATCAGTTTATTATAATCCTGCCGAAAAGTCCTGATATTGTAATCGGGTTTGCTAACAATGGCAAGTATCTCGCCATTGTTGGGGTCTAAAGCCACTATTGCCCCGCGCCTGTTTTTCAGCAGGTCTTCGGCACGTTTCTGCAACTTTGTATCAATAGTAATATAAAGGTCGTTACCGTTGAGGGCAGGTTTATCGGCCTTGCCGTCATTGAAACTTGTAACTTTTTTTCCGTAACTGTTAACGGCTATATAATTAGCGCCTTTTTCGCCGCGAAGGTCGTCTTCGTAGGTAAGTTCCACACCTGTTTGACCTCTGGAATCGCCTGGTTTATAATAGGGCATTTCGTTTAGTGTTTTTTGGGATACTTCGTTTACATAACCAATTAAATGGGTCATCTTTGGCGAGAAATAGTATTTTCTCTTGGATTCGATTGTTACGTCCACTCCGGGCAGCAGGTCGTTGTATTCTTCGATGAGGCTGATTTTTCGGTATTCGACGTCCCTGAAGACCTTAATTGGATAGAATTTAAGAGCCGATGAATACTGCTTTATTTTGGTCCTCAATTCTACTGAATCGATTTCCAAAATATGCGCCAGTAGTGGAATGCACTCGTCCCTGAAATCATTTGGGGTTATCCTTATGGTAAAAGAAGGATTATTATCCACAAGAATATCGCCGTCTCTGCCAAATATATTGCCCCTGAAAGGTTCTATGTACTCAATTTTAAATGCCTGTGCATCAGTTTCTTTTTTGTATATTGTTCCTTTAAGAATTTGTAAATAACCCAATCTGCCGGTATATAACAGGGCAACAGCTAAAATCAGGATTTTGAAAACATTTGCCCTTAATTTCGATCCAAAATCCCCGGAGGAGAAACTGCTGATTTTAACGGCCATAATTCTGCTCACCTTTTATATTGCGGTACCTATTGTCGATAATACCAACAACTGCCAGTGTTAAAGCCGTGACAACGGAGCCGTCGCGGTAATAAAAAATGGCTGTGACAAATGATGTTATTATCAACATCAGCAATGTATTGAATGCCCCAAGTATCAGCATTTTGTCCATTTTATCTTTTATAGAAATTGCTAATTTAAATGACTTTATTAAATAAAGCAATATTGCTGCAAAGAAAACTATTGCCAAAGGTATTCCATATCTTTGTGCAGTAAAAAGATAACTATTATGAATATTATGAGTTAAAGTTGTTGCTTTGTTCCCGCTATGATAGAATTTGATTTTGCTCCCCATGCCATTGCCACCCAAAGGATTTTCGGCTATTCTGGCGAATACAGATTTATACTCGACCAGCCTCATATCTACGGAAACATCCTTTTTCCCTTTGAATGATGAGCCCACGCGGTTTTCTACTATCATGCCCATATACTTGGATTTATCGCCGAGTATCTGGTTCATTACTGTTACCAGTACAGCCAAAGACATAAAAACATATATGATGATTTTTACTTTTTTTCTTATTGGAACAAATAAAAAAATTATAAATGTATTCAATCCTATCGTTAACCAAAATGACCTGGAAAAACTAGTGAATAGCCCTGCTACGCTGAGCGATGTTACGAGGAAAGCAAACAGTTGGTTTTTCATTTTAGTGAAGAAAATCAAAAATGAAAATCCGAAAACAGCGGCAGCCGAGAATAGCGCCTGGTTGAGCCTCACCCCCGTTGCCAACTGGAAAAGATAAACTGCATCCAGTTGAAGAGCTTTATAGTAATCGTAGAATTGCCATGTTGCAGATATTATAACAGAAATTCCAAAAACAAAGAAAAGCTTTTTCAGGTCTTTATTATCACTGAAGTAGTATTTAATTGGGATAAAATATAATATGATAATGCCCCTGAGCGCTTCTCTTAGCCAGCCAAGCATATCATTCCCATTGGCGAGGGCAACAATAAAGTTAAGTATGAAGCATACATAAAACAAAATAATTAGCCAATCGGCAGCGCTGTCTGTGATTTTCACCCTTTTAACCAATTTCATCCAGGTAATCCACACCAGCAGGCTGCCCGAATATAATACAGCAGAAGCGTAATCAACAGGTGATATACCTCCCGAAGTCTCCTTGAAATAAACAAAAGTGAAACCGATAACGGTATAAATCCAGAATTTCGGGTAATTAATTATCAGGAAAACGAGCAAGAGTGACACAACAACTAATAACGATAATAAACCTTGCTGCATCTGGAAAGCTATATATAGCAGCACAGATACAAAAACAGATAATACTATTAAAGGTATTAGCGTATAATTGGCTTTGCCGCTTAATACTAATTTTATATTGTTATTTATCCCGGTATTGTAATACATTGCCCAGCTTTCATTTATAGACGGCTTTGTATTTTGCTTTAAAGTTCTTAATTGAAAAATAAACCAATGAAAATAAAATGCTTAGGACGAGAGATCCGGCTAAAGCGCCTGCCACAATATACGATCTTTTTGGCCTGGACTTTTTATCTGCCGGAATTGGCTCATCGACAACAAACAAATTCCTCTGGTTTTTTATTATATCGAGTTTTGCGTCCTCGAGCACCGGCAGTAAAAAAGCTTTAACCTTTGTGTAAGTTTCCACTTCGGCATAAAGCCTCAGGTATTCCAATCCTATTGCAGCCGACTTTTTGAGGGGGAAATTGCCGGCAAAGCCCGATTTGTTTTCGGCAGAACTGACTTTCGCTTTTAATTGGTCGTAAAGGTCTTTTTGTACTAGAGTATATGGATCGTTGCTGCCATATCTGTTTAACATCATTTGATAGGCTACTTCCTGTTTGATTAATTCAGCTTTTAGCTCCGAAAGGGATTTGAGCACAGCCTGTGCTTGTTCCTGCGGAGATATAATATTATATCTTTGGGAGAGTTTCTGCAATGAATCGGCAGACTGCCTGTAACTTTCGTCTATTTTCGATAGCCTTTGCTCCAGGTATTCGGTATTTACCCTGCCTTCTTCACGGTTAAGCCTCTCGGAAAGCCTGTTTGCCATAGCCACATAGTCTTTTACCATTTCCGATGCCCTTTCAGGATTTTTATCCCAAATTGATATCAGATAGTTACCTTCGCCTTCGTACGTGATATCCAGGTTGCCTTCGAATGCCTCCAACAATTCCGTCATTTTGGCATCTTCCAAATCGTATTCGCTTCTTAAGTTATATTTTTTTATTATGCTGTCTTTTACAGTCCTGCTCTGGAGTATAACCAGATAACTATAACCGCTTCCCGATTTATCGCCAATTTTCGTTAGGCCGATATTTTTTAGTGCCGAAGAAATACCGCCACTGGCTCCGTCGAGCGAAAATCCTTCTTTCTTTGGGGGGACAAGATTAGCAGTAGAAGCATACCAATTATCCATTTGTAATGATAGATATACGGCAACAGCGGTGACCAGGATAACAAATATGATAATGAAATACTTGATTTTATATAAGAAAGCGAAAAAAAGGAAACTGTCGAAGCTCACCGTTTGATTGTTCTCTGTTAGATTCTCGGCCATAGAATTTTTAAATAAATTATTTTAAAAAAATTAACTTTGCAAATTAGTAAATCTATTTAAAATGTCAATTTTTTATAATTAATGGATTTTGCATAATCGGCGGCTTAGGGAAGTCTGATTCTACAGGACTAATGTCCGCATCCTCGAACAGCAGGTCGGGTGTGATTATCGTTGCAGGCAGGTATTGATCTCCGCCGGACATAAACGGCGATGTTACTGCAGGTGCAAGGAAATTCATCACATATTCGGTTTTGCCTGCGGCAATAATATCTTTGAAAGATTGTACGGTTATTCCCTTGGCTTCGCAGCCTCTGACGGGTTCTTCGGTGACGTCGGGGACTACTTTGTAAACTTCGATAAGCTGCTGCTTAGGCTGGCCGAAAGAAAACGAAATGTCTCCGGCAGCAATTCTGAATAAAGTTGTCATCTGGATATTCTGGTTCATAACCTTCCTAACTATAAATCCATATGGCAGTTCCCTGTCTTTGCAAAGTTTCATCATTTTAGTTTTGAGTTCTTCTCTCGATTGAGCACTATTCACTTCGCTGTAAAGCCTCAAAGTATTAAACATAGCAGCGCCGCCCTTGTTACTGCCGTTTGTCGTTCGAACTCTTTTTGTAGGAACCCTTGACGACATAAGCGCTTTCAGGTATCCCTTTTCCACTAATTTTGTATCAAGAGGCTTTATTCCATCATCATCAAGATAGTAAGAGCCGACAAGGGGCGAACCAAGGTGACTGTGTTTATTAGGCAACGATTCAATATTCAGAAACTCTGGCAGCACTCTGCCGCCAATTTTCGATTGAAAGGCGCCAAATCTGTCGTTTTCTTGAATGCCTGCCTCGGTTAGTGGTTCGCGTTGAGTCACTAAGTTTGGTGCAAATACCTGCGCAAAAATCTCGGCAGCTGCCTGCCCCTCGAAAATTACCGGCCCCGAATAAGGATCTTCGAGAGTATTTCTGTTTTTAATATCGTTCAGGTTATCGGCAATTCTCCGGGTAGCTTTTAGCAGCGAATCCGCTCCCGGCAAATCAGACGGGGTAAAGCCGTAAGCAGAAAACATCTGCGAAACAGGCATCCCGTCGGGGGCTTGGGTCGAAGCAACTATTTCTATCCCCGTAAAAAGCTCCTGTTTTTTGTATTCCATTCCCTCGCTATTAACGAAATAAACGGTTTCGGGATTAAATTCCAAAGATACAGTCGAAACATTAATACCAGGATAGGATTTGAACACAGAGGAAAGTTTTCTGGCCATATCCTCCATAGCATCAATATCCATTTTTGCATAATCCTGGTTCAAGAAATTCTTTTGTGGTGCAACCCAAATAAAATCGTGAGTTGTATCTTTGCGGATTTTATTTTTCAGCGAGGCAATTTTTTTCGAATAGATTTCGGCAGCCTGTTTGTAGGCAGCGTCTGTTGCCAGCCATAATTCTCTTCTCAGAGTGCTATAGTCCGGATCGGTAGCAATTCTTCTGTTTGTGAAGTTTTCTTCGTCGTCGCCGCTGCCAAAAAAGCTGAGGCTGAAATCGAAAAAGTTTGTATTATCGAATTTATAATTGCCAACTCTTACATCGACACTGATTCTTGCCGATTTATGGCTCGTTGACTCCTGGAGGCTGCCGAGCGATGCTTTGACGTCATGGCTGTTTAATATCGTCAGTTTGTATTCTATGTAATAAGGCTTTTCGACGGATTCAATCGAAAGCTCGTTCATATTTCGTTTTAATTCATCACGCATGGCTTTTAGTATTTCCTGGTCGCTTGCTGCAAAAGCCTGATTAAAAACGAATAATAAAGCAATTATAGAGTTGATAGTTTTCATTATTAACAATTTGTTATCTCCTGGAATTATTGGTTACCGTCGAGTGCAGGCGCCGGTAATACCGGAGGTTTGGCCTGCGATTTCGCTTTTTTCTGTACTTCGATTTTGGATACCAGCAGTGCCGGCGATGATGCAGATACTGGAACTCCGCCTGATTCTGCCCCGCAGATACCGTTAAATACTTCGTATTTGTCGCCGGTGGCTATTATATTCGAGAAAGTAGTCAGCGGAGTGCCAATAAGGTCCACACCCCTGACCATTTCGTCAGGCCTGCCGTCGGCATAAATTTTATAAACAAGTATTGGATTGACATTGAAAGAATTAGGTATTGAACGGCCAGTGAAAGTAAAGCCTCCCTGGACTTTCTTGAAATACAGCCCGAACTCTTTGCCCTGCTTTTTCAATTCGTCGATGAACATTATTCGTAAATCATTATCCGAAAACTTGTTGCCTGATTGAACGATTAAATTTGACTGGCGGGATACAGCTTTGTATCCTGGCTGTCGCCTGCCGTGTCCGTTCGAATTCGAAAATCCATCGATAGGAGTGCGCGACATCAGGAAATTCCTGAAAACTCCATTTTCTACAACAGCCACATTCTGCGATTTAATGCCTTCGTCGTCATATTTATAATAGCCTGCCAGGCTGATATCCTCAATTTTATTGTTGAGCGGCTCGCTTGAAACGCTAATAAAATCAGGTAATACTTTCTGGCCGACGGAGTTTTTAAAAGTCTGGGCGTCTTTTGGGTCTTTCAGCCTTTCGCCTTCAATCCTGTGGCCAAATATTTCGTGGAAAAATACTCCCGAGGCGTCGCCCGATAGAAGCGCCGGGCCCGAATATGTTGCCATAATAGGCGCTGTCCTCATTGTTTTAAGCGTAGCAACAAGCTCGAGCAAATCCTTTTCCATTGTTTTTTCGTTTGGCAGTTCTTCGGGAGAAAAAGCAAAATAACTTTTATATAATGGAAGCGACATCCCGTCGTCGGCTTTGGTATTTAATGAAATAAAAATCCTGACATACGGTTCCGACCATTGAAGTTTTGTTCCCTCGGTACTGACAAAATATTTGTTGTAAAGTTCTACGTTAAATGAAACGCTGCCGAAATACAGCCATTTTTCCGTATTGAAATTGGCAGAGAGCCGCGTTAGTATAGCTTTCCAGTTTTCTTTGTTGAAAGCTATTGATTTTAAATCGTTAATCTCTACCGATGGTTTTTCTTTCGAAAAATCGGGAGATTTATCTTCTTCTTCCACTTTGACGGCTTTGTTAGTAAGTACTTTTTGGTATGTTTCGATAGCGCCTTTGTAAGATTTGTCAGTGCCATACCATATTGCTGCTCTTAGCGCGGCGATGTCGTCTTCTATCGGCAGCCTGAAACTCGACCTGTCGGAGGAGAAGCTGAATGCAACGCCCCTGATAATATGTGAATTATCAAACTCGTATGAACCGACCCTTAGGTCAATGTCCAGAGTCCTCGATTTGGATTCGTTGTCAACGGTAATTTTCCCGAACGAAGCTGATAGGCTGTATTCATATTTATCGGTTACTCCATAAGAAATAAAATAGGGCGGAAGCTGTTCGGTACTTAATTCCTTCATTGCCCTCTGTAGTTCTGTTTCGGCAGCTTTAATTACTGCAGATTCTCTGGCAAAAAGCGAAACTGCCGGAATTACTAAGGCAATTATAGCTTTAAATAATTTATTCATAATTCTTTATTTCTGTTTATTCTGACAAATTTCCATTAATACGCTATTGGTAGATTTAGGGTGCAGAAAAGCAATAAGCATGTCGTGCGCCCCAGGTTTGGCTGTTTCATTAATTAATTGAATGCCGTTATTCTTAAGCCTGCCTAATTCAGAGCCGACGTCGTCGGATTCGAAAGCAATATGGTGAATCCCTTCGCCTTTTTTCTCAATAAATTTGGCTATGGGCGATGAATCATCGGTGGGGGAAGTCAGTTCGATAAGAACCTGGCCAACCTTGAAAGATGCCACGTTAACCTTTTGCTCTTCAACTGTTTCCCTGTGAATATCCCCAAAACCAAAAATATTCCTGAAAATCGAAATACTATTATCCAGGTCTTTTACCGCTATTCCTATGTGATTGATAGACTTCAACATCGCTATTCCATTCGTTAGTTCTTGTATAATTTGTTATAGTATTTTTCTGCCGTTTCAAGGTCTTCGGGTGAGTTTATGCCCTGTAGTTCAATAAACTTCGGCCCGACGACTGCCTGTACATTATGTTTCTTTTTGACAAGAATCTGTATTATATCTGTCAGATAAAACTCTCCCTGAGCATTGTTGTTATTAAGTTCATTAATTGAGTCAAATAAAAGCTTGCTGTTTACGATGTAAACCCCGCTATTTATTTCATTCACCAGTTTTTCACTTTCGGAAGCATCCTTTTCTTCGATAATTTTTAGAAACTGCCCTTTTTCGTTGCGGATAATACGGCCATAACCCGAAGGATTTGGCATAATCGTAGATAAAACAGTACAATCGGCGTATTTCGTTGTGTGCTCCTTCAAAAAATCTATAATCGAATTCGATTGCAGCAGCGGGACGTCACCGCAAAGGATTAGTATATCGCCTCCGTAATTTTCGAAATATGTTTCAGTTTGTTTAACTGCGTGGCCAGTGCCAAGCTGCTCCTGCTGTATGGCGTAATAAATGTTTTGCTGGCTATATGTATTTACATAATCTATTACCATTTCTTTGTAGTGCCCCACAACTATAACAATTTTGCCGGAGCCGATTTTTAGTACCTGCTCCAGCACATGCCCTATCAATGGTTTCCCGGCAAGCTCGGCCAATACCTTCGGCATATCGTTATTCTTCATCCTTTTGCCTTTTCCTGCGGCCAGGATAACTATTGAAAATTTTCCTTCGGGCATATCAGTCAATTCAATTTCTTTCGAAAATCTTGTTGGGTTCGGACGAGAATGTCTTGCTTAAAATTTTATTATTTTTATCCAATAAAAGTATGGCCGGTTTGTACAATTCGATTTCCTCATCGTTCATGTTTGCATAGCTGATAATAATGACTTCATCGCCGACGGCGCCTTTGCGGGCAGCAGCGCCGTTAAGGCAAAGCTGCCCCGAGCCTCTCGGGCCGGGAATTACGTAGGTTTCCAGCCTTTCGCCATTATTGATATTGACGATGGCCACCTTCTCGTAGGGTTTGATATCTGCTTCATCCATCAAGTCTTTATCGACGGTAAAGCTCCCTTCGTAATAAAGGTTTGCCTCGGTTATTATACCTCTGTGTATTTTGGATTTCAGCATAATTCTCTGCATTGAACTACCTTAATCTTATTATTTTTTAAATCTTAAATCACGATTATAATAAGACTATTTAAACGGAATTTAATTTTAATTACCTAAAACACTTTATGCGCCCAGCAATCGCAGAATCATTGGCAAAAGCAAGCAGCAATATCACATACCTATTTCGTTGGATTAATGATTTCTTTTTTCACCAGTTATGGTAATTGCTGCCCGGCCATTATTTTTAAAAAATGAAACATCAGGTAAGAAGCATTGACAAAGATAACTTATATCTTATTGTGATAATATATTTTTATTTATATTACAAATTGACTGCAAAGTTGGTTTATAGAAAAACCAGGCAAATTCAACAAACCTATTTGATTTATTGACATTAAATACAGCTCGTAACGAAATTTTGATAATATTTCATTTTTCTCTTTGTGGAATTGCAAAAGAGTATTAATTTTGTATTCTCTGAAAATGAGCGGAAGTGGTGAAATAGGCAGACACGCTATCTTGAGGGGGTAGTGCCGCGCAGGCGTGGGGGTTCAAGTCCCCCCTTCCGCACACAAAGAAAAATCAAGCTTGAAACTAAAATTCTTTCATCTAATACATCTGATATAAAATCTCAGTGTTTGTTCATTTTCGAGTAAATTACTTTATTTGCTTTCATTACTAGAATTATTGTTTTGAACTTTCTGCATCCTGCTGCCAACTCTTGATTGAAGGGTGCGCCCCATAAGCAGTGAGAAACAAGTAACTCTGCCGTTAGCCTTACTTCATCTGCTTCTTAAAATCCGGATCATCCCGTTTCCACCTGAATATGGATTCAACCTCAGAAGTGCGAATACATCAAAAAGAAATAAACTACTAAAGGTGGGCCGGGCACCTAAACTAATAAAATCCAATCGGCAATATCTATCGGGATTATTTGCATTTTAAGATTTTGTTATTCACAGATTATGCCATAAATTAGTAAGTTTTAATAGAATTATTTGAAAAACAAACTGATTTGATAAATGGCTAAGAAAAATGGAAAACTGGCTGCCACAATTCCAGAAAACGGGACTGAAGAAGAGCTGGCATATATAAAAATCAGGGGCGCCCGCGAAAACAATCTGAAGAATATCAGCCTTGATATTCCCCGCGATGAACTCGTTGTTATTACGGGTATTTCGGGTTCGGGCAAGTCCAGCCTGGCATTCGATACCCTTTACGCCGAAGGCCAGAGGCGCTATATGGAATGCCTATCGGCCTATGCCCGGCAATTCCTTGGTATGATGAGAAAACCCGATGTGGATAGTATCGAAGGGCTCTCTCCGGCCATTTCCATCGAACAGAAGTCCATCAGCCACAATCCCCGCTCCACAGTCGGAACCGTTACCGAGATATACGATTACCTGAGGCTGCTGTATGCAAAAATCGGCGTTCAGCATTGCACTGAATGCGATATCCCGGTGGTTAAAAAAAGTTCCGACCAAATTGTGGAAGAAATCATTAAAGAATATAACGAAAAGAAAATCCAAATACTTACACCAGTAGTCCGCGGGCGCAAAGGCCACTACAGGGAGCTGTTCGACCAATTCCGCCGCCAGGGATTTACCCGTGTAAGGGTGGACGGCAGTGTTCGCGAAATAGAGGAAGACATGCAGCTTTCGCGCTATCAGGTGCACAATGTGGAGCTTGTTATCGACAGGTGCACTGTTTTGCAGTCTCAGGAATCGAGAATAAACGAGTCCGTATGCCTGGCCCTCGAAAAGGGCGAAGAAACGATGATGGTGCTCTACGAAACCGAAGGAGGCTGGGGCGAAAAGCTTTACAGCACTGCCTATAGCTGCCCTTCGTGCGGCAAATCCTACGAGCCGCTGGCGCCGGTAATGTTCTCATTCAATTCTCCCTACGGGGCCTGCCCCGTCTGCGAAGGCCTCGGCGAAATGACAGATTTCGACATGAGCCTTGTTATACCGGATAAAAACCTGTCCATAAACGAAGGTGGCATCGCGCCAATCGGCAAGAACAGACAGATGTGGATGTGGGGGCAGATAGAAGGGTTTGCACAAGCCTCGGGGCTTGATTTGGACAAACCCATCAAGGACCTGCCGCCGGACCTGCTTGAGAGGTTCCTTTTTAGTTCCGAGGAAGAGCAGATATCTATATCCTATAAATATTCAGAATCTTCTGCCGTCACTTATTCCCACAAGTTCATCGGCATACTGAACACACTGAGGCACCAGTATAGCAGCACCACTTCAGGGGCCGTCAGAAATAATATCGAAAGCTTCATGTCCGGCGTTATTTGCCCGGAATGCAACGGCGGCAGGCTGAAAAAAGAAAACCTTGCCGTAAAACTCAAAGGTTACAATATTAATCAGCTGCAGAAACCCGATATTTCGGCCAGCAGGGAGTTATTCCAGGATATATATGCCCGGCTGGTCGAAAGGGAGAAAAAGATTTCTGACGTAATATTTAGGGAAATACTTGCCAGGCTGAAATTTCTTGCTGATGTGGGCTTGTCTTACCTCTCGATGAACAGGCAGGTAAGGACTCTTTCGGGTGGCGAGGCGCAGAGGATTAAGCTGGCTTCGCAGATAGGCTCGGAACTTGTCGGTATAATGTACGTGCTCGACGAACCGAGCATAGGCTTGCACCAACACGACAATAAAAAGCTGATAGATTCGCTGAAAAGGCTGCGCGACCTGGGCAATACCGTCGTCGTCGTAGAGCACGACAAAGCTATGATGGAAGAATCTGACTGCATAGTCGATATTGGCCCGGGCGCCGGAATCCATGGCGGCGAGATAATACTTTGCTGCAAGCCGTCCGAAATTCCGAAAATCAATGGAAGAGTACTGGAAAAATCGCTGACTGCGCAATACTTAGGCAGAAGCAAAAGAATTGAGGTACCTGCTGCCAGGCGGCCTGCAAACGGCAGGTTTATCGAATTGAAAGGCGCCAGAGGCAATAATCTGAAAAACCTGACATTAAATATTCCCCTCGGATTATCAGTTTGCGTTACGGGTATGAGCGGCTCGGGCAAATCCTCGCTTATAAACGATACGTTATACCCGATTTTATCGAGGCATTTTTACAGGTCGGTAATACCTCCGCTGGAATACGACAGTATCGGCGGGCTGGAGCATATCGACAAGGTAATCGAGATAGACCAGTCCCCTATCGGGCGCACACCCCGGTCGAATCCGGCAACCTATACAGGGCTTTTCACATTGATACGCGATTTCTTTTCGCAATTGCCCGAATCTAAAATACGCGGCTATAAGCCAGGCCGGTTTTCGTTTAATGTAGCCGGCGGCAGGTGCGAAGATTGCGAAGGCGCTGGTATTAAAAAGATAGAGATGAACTTCCTGCCAGACGTTTACGTCACCTGCGATACCTGCGGCGGCAAGCGGTATAATTCCGAAACACTATCGGTTAAGTATAAAAGCTCCTCGATTGCTGATGTGCTCGATATGACAGTGGAGGAGGCAGTAGAATTCTTTGCCGAGATACCGAAGATAAAACGAAAACTCAGCACGCTGAACGACGTAGGCCTAAAGTATATCAAACTGGGCCAACAGGCGCCTACGCTCTCCGGCGGCGAAGCGCAAAGGGTAAAACTTGCCACCGAACTGTCGAAAATCGGCACAGGCAAGACGCTCTACCTGCTTGACGAGCCGACAACCGGGCTGCATTTCGAGGATATACGCATTTTGCTTAAGCTGCTCGATAAATTGGTGGACAAAGGCAATACCGTGGTTATTATCGAGCATAACCTCGATGTTATCAAATGTGCCGATTATATTATTGACCTGGGGCCCGAAGGCGGCGACAGCGGAGGCAGAATTGTTGCACAGGGCACGCCCGAGCAGGTGGCCGCAAATAGAAAAAGCATTACCGGGAAATACCTGAAGAGCGAGCTAAATATGGCATAGTATTTGTAAGGTTTTTTCTATTGTTTTTTTGAAAAATGAAAAAAATTGTTGCTTGGGACGGTAAAACTTTGTAATTTTGTTTTACGCTCTTTGCAAATAAGCGGGAATAGCTCAGTTGGTAGAGCACAACCTTGCCAAGGTTGGGGTCGCGAG
>DAINRZ010000029.1:0-14712 GCA_036741575.1 Kapaibacterium sp. (SeqCode) | reverse complement strand
AAATATTGATTTATAAGAGATTATTACCAAAAATTTTTAGTATTGCATTTGTAAATATTCTATTAAAATTATACTATTCAACCGGTTAGGAATATAGAATTTGTAGAATTTTTACAACATTTATCAAATTTGGTTTTTAGAGGACTAAGTTCTAAATTAGTCTGTGAATATTTACTATTGTTGTGTCTGAGTCACCATTTTTAAATAATAGCACGAAGATATAGTATTATTTATTTTTTGATACTAATCATATTTTGGTTTCCGTGGGTCATGCCTTTATTTTCGTTTCGGTATCTTATGTATTATAATATCAATCTTTAGAATATGCCTAACGTCCAGGTGACCATTTATAGTACTTCCTTCAAAGTTTATCCAGAAATATAGGATCATTAATCTCATAGAATTTTTGAATGATATCTCCTTGGGGGAAAACCAATTTCTTCAGTGGTTTTTAAAATAACCTTACGTAAGAAATTATAAGCAATTAACGCAGTCGTCACCTCCTAATACACCATATCAGGAGACATAGACGATACTACGTTAATGTCCATTAATGTCTTGAGTTCCCTAATACTTATTTCAATATCCCACCTGCTTTCGTATTTTAATATTATTTCATCCTTGCTGATTTTCCCGTTTAAAATGGAAGTGTACAATACTGACCTCTCACTTTCTTTTGCCGGGCTTGGATATTCTATTCGACGCTTCTGTAACGCCTTGTCATTAACTTCCATACCATTCAGCCACTTTGGCTCATTGCTCTTTTTTTAATTCCAATAATGTCATTGTCAAAATCATTGTTTAAAGTGTGTTAAATGTACTATAAAGACGGTCCCTTCTTTTCGCCCTGACCGGAAAGTGCTGATTTTACAGGCCCAACTCTATAACGACGGGGCAATGGTCCGACCCAAAAACCTCCGGCTGGTAATACGCCTTCGTCAGCGCCGGCAAAAGGTTTTTGGTGATAAAATGGTAGTCTATGCGCCAGCCGATATTATTCTCGCGCGCGCGGCCGCGCTGCGTCCACCACGAATAAACGCCGGGGCCGGGGTCGAGCTCGCGGAATGAATCGATATATCCCAACCGGACAATTTCGTCGAGCTTAATTCTTTCTTCGGGCAGGAACCCCGATATGTTGACATTTTCTTTGGGCCTGGCCAGGTCGATTTCCTTGTGGGCAGTGTTGTAATCGCCCGAAATTACCAGCTTCCTGCCTTTTTTCCTGAGTTTTTCGGCATAGGCAAAGAATGCGTCGTAGAAGCGCATTTTGTAATCCAGCCTTTCGTGGTCGGTATAGCCCTTGGGGAAATAAACCGAAAAGACGGTGAAGTCGTCGTAATCAGCTTCGATTATCCTTCCTTCGCCGTCGAATTCCGGTATCCCGATGCCTGTATTTACCTTTTTCGGCTTTATTTTGGAAAAAACGGCAACACCGCTGTAGCCCTTCTTGATTTTGCAGGAATTATATATCGAATGGTATCCCGGGGGAGTGCGGATGCCCTCGTCGATTTGCTCTTCGTCGGCTTTTATCTCCTGCATGCAGATAATATCGGGATTTTCATTTTGTATATATTCGAAAAGCTTGTTTTCTTTGGTCACTTTATCCAATCTACGGCTGGGGTTTTGCCCCGCAATAGACCTGTACCCGTTTATATTCCAGGTAATAATTTTCATGAGGCCCTTTCATTTATTCATTACTTAAAGGTAATTCGATAATAAATTTCGTCCCTTTGCCGGGAATGCTTTCCACCCTGATGGCGCCGTTATTCTTTTCCGTCAGGTCCTTGCAAAGCACCAGCCCCAGGCCTGTACCCTTCTCGTTCGAAGTGCCCGGCGTGGTATGGTGCTTGTCTATGCGGAAGAGGTTTTCAATCACATCCTGCTCTATGCCTACCCCGTTGTCTTCCACGGCAAGCTCGGCCATGCCGTCCTGCGTTTGCCGCCCCGATATTACTATCCTGCCGCCCGGCCGGGTGAATTTCACCGCATTCGAGAGCAGGTTCCTGATAATGGTATTCAGCATATTTGCATCGGCAATCAGTTCGAGGCCTTCGGGGATATCCATGCAAATTTCTATCTGCTTGGCTTCGGCGTTTATCTTTTGCAAATCGGCATTCACTTTTGCTATCATCGAGAAATTAACCGGTTCGGGCGTAAAAGTAATTACTCCCCTTTGTATACGCGACCACTCCAGCAGGTTTTCGAGCAATTTATAAATATTAAGGGCAGAATTGTGAAGGTCGCCCACTATTTCTTTCACCTCGTCTTTTTGCAGGCTGTCCAGTTCCTTCGACAAAACCCCGGTATAGCCCACAAGCCCCTGCAAAGGATTTTTGAGGTCGTGCGAAATAATCGAAAAGAATTTGTCTTTGCTTGCATTCAGCTCCTGCAGCCTTTCTTCGGATTGAATAATATCGTTATTCAGCGAAATCAGGTCGTTGGCATGCTGTTCTATCACTTCCCTGGAAATCTGAATTTCTTCTATCAGCCTTTCCAGCTCTTCTTCGGTGGTTTTCCTTACGGTAATATCCCTCATCACGCCGCATGCGCACCACCTGCCCTTTAATTTTACCGAAGTCAGCGAAAGCTCCATGGGAAAAATTTTCTGGCCTTTGGTAATAGCCTCTATTTCTATCGACCTGCCGATAAAATCGCCTTTGCCGTTGTTGCCGTAGTCCGAAAATCCTTTTTTGTAGTAATCCCTGTAGTGGACGGGAGAAATGACATTATATAGCTCCAGGCCCAGGATTTCATCTTCCCTCCACCCGAAGATCATCTCGGCGGCTCTGTTCCAGAACGAAATCCTGCCGGAATCGTCGAGGAAAACGATAGCATCCTTGACGGATGCGGCTATGCTCCTGAATTTTTCTTCGCTGTCGCGCAGCGCTTCGTCGGCTTTTAGCTTTTCCCGGGCAATCCTGTGTTTATACACGGCAAAATCAATCATCAGGGGCAATTGCTCTTTGAGGGAAATATCCTTGGTAATATAGCCGTAGGGCGCTGTTTTGATGGCCCTCTCCAGAACCTCGGTATCAGTATTGGCCGAGAGGTAGATTACGGGAATATTCCACTTTTTCATAATAATTTTCGCGGTTTCTATTCCGTCCAGCTCGCCGGGGAGCATAATATCCATCAGGACTAAGTCGGGAAGGTTGGATTCTGCCATAGCAAGGGCGGATTCTCCGTCGGCAGCCAGGCCGGTAACGGTGTACCCGCGGTGCTTCAGCAAAATGTTTATATTCGATGATACAATCTGCTGATCTTCTACGACTAATATTTTCGTACTTTTTTCAGCCATAATCCCAATGTTTTTACTTTCCCGTATTTTTGCAAATTCCCAAAAAATGAGTTTTGTTTACTCAAGATATTGTTATTATCGTAAAGCTGACGCATAAATTAACAATATTTTCGGATTTTAAGAAAATCAAAATAACGAATAATGGGCAGGCAGCCGCAATTATTTTGAATACAATGAATAAAAAAAATGAAAATTATAATAATTTATTAAATATTTATACAGAATTTTTTTTAATCTAACATGAAATTCAATAAATTGCTTTAATCTAAATCGAAAAACTATATGATAAAATAAAACGAGGTAAGAATGAACAAAGCTGTTATTATGGCTGGCGGATTTGGAACAAGGCTAAGGCCGCTGACAATGAGCATACCCAAACCTATGGTTCCCGTGCTGAATACACCCATGATGGAACATATTGTAGGGCTGCTGAAAAAGCATAATATAAAAGATATTTTGTCTGTGCTTTTTTTCCATCCCGAAATCATCACTTCACATTTCGAGGACGGGTCCCATTTTGGAATAAATATGAAATATGTGCTTGCCACTGCCGACTATGGCACAGCAGGAGCCGTTAAGAATGCCTATGAGCTACTGGGAAACGACAGGTTTATTGTTATCAGCGGCGATGTGCTAACCGATTTCGATATCCAAAAAGCAGTTGAATACCATATTGCCAAGAAATCGAAGGCAACAATACTGCTGACTAGGGTTTCCACCCCTCTTTCTTACGGTATTGTAATGACCGACGATGAGGGAATGATTACACGATTCCTGGAAAAACCTTCCTGGGGGCAGGTATTTTCAGATACTATTAATACTGGCATATATATTCTCGAGCCCGAAGTGCTCGACCTTATTCCATACCAGGAAGAGTTTGATTTTAGTAAGGACCTGTTTCCCGAAATGTTGCGCCAGAAAATGCCTCTGTATGGTTATATCGCCGAAGGTTACTGGAGGGACATTGGTAATCTCAACGAGTACCAACTGGGGCAAATTGACGCCCTCAGCGGAAGAGTGAATCTTAATGTTAGCGGTATTGAAAAAGACAGTTACGTATTCGGTGCTAAATCCAAAATTGCCCCAACAGTAAAAATATCAGGAAAAGTTATTATTGGCAGTAATTCGGTTATTGGCGAATATTCCGAGTTGCATAACTGCGTTATCGGCGACAACACAAGCATTGGCTCGGGCGTCAAGCTGACTAACGTTACTGCTTGGAATAATGTCAAAATAGAAGACTTTGTCGAGGCTACCGACGATGTGATTTGCGACAACTGCGTGATAGGTAGGTCGGCGACTATATCCGAAAACGTTTTTATTGCCGAGAACTGTATAATTGGCGCTAATGCAAGGCTGATGCCAAATATTAAACTTTGGCCCGACAAGCAGGTCGATGTTGGTGCAACGCTATCGACATCGTTGGTGCAGGAAAGTAAACTTTCCAGAGAACTATTTACCGATGCCAGGATTTCCGGCAAATCGAATATCGATATCAATCCAGAATTCGGGGCCAAAATAGGCGCTTCTATAGGTATGGCTTTCGGCCTGAACTCTACTCTGATTGCAAGCCGCGACCCCGACAAGGTGTCGAGAGTGATGAAAAGGACCGTGGCTGCAGGGCTGGCCTCCGTCGGCGTCAATGTGGACGACCTGCAGGTTACATCTATACCACAGACAAGGCAGGACCTGAGGATAGGAAAATATGCAGGCGGTTTTCATATTAGAAAATCTCCGCGCAATACCGAAGATACAGAAATAATAATATTTAACAAAGAAGGCAGGGATATTCCCATATCCCGTACCAAATCAATCGAAAGATATTTCTTTGGCGAAGACATAAAAAGAGTTAGTTTTACCGATGTGGGAAATATTAATTATCCCGAACGTGCCAACGAGATATATGTTAATAGATTCATTCAGGCACTGAACACAGATATTATCAAAAAAAGGAAATTCAAGCTGTTGATGGACTACTCTTATGGGCTTGCTTCATCGATATTCCCTTATATTCTCGGCAAGCTGAACACAGAAGCGCTTTCGCTGCACGATTTTGTCGATGCTTCACGCTACAGGCCTTCGTTTATTCCCGGTGCTATCAGCGAAGACGACGAGGTTGAAAAAATTATGCGCTCGTTGGGTTACGAACTTGGCTTTAGGATGGAACCGGGAGCAGAAAAAATCTCGTTAATCGACGAACGAGGGATGTGGTATCCCCCAATGCGGCTACTGTCAATCATCACCAAGCTTTTTTTGGAAACCAACCGAGACAGGGAACCATATAAAATTGCCGTGTCGGTAGTTGCCACCAATGAAATCGAAGCTATTGCAAAGGAATATAATGTCGAAGTGGAACGAATCCAAAACTCTCATTCGGCAATGATGGAAGCCACCAGGGACGAAAATCTACTTTTTGTGGGTGGTATCTGGGGGGGCTATATCTTCAGCGACTTCCTTTTTGCTGCTGACGGTATGTACACAGTCGGCAAAATACTCGAAATGCTGGCTGTGACAGGGCTGAAAATTTCTGATATTGATTCATCACTGCCCAGGAGATTCCAGAGCAGTGTGGAAATACCAGTTCCCTGGGAATACAAAGGAACGGTTATGCGAAAAGCTATGGAATACTCCGACAAAATGACAAGGCTGCTTATTGAGGGTGTTAAAATTATATTCGACAACCAGGATACGGTTCTTTTCCTGCCAAACAAGGAAAAAGCAACATTTGCGGTTATTGGCGAAAGCAGCACTGCCGAAAATGCCGAAAAGCTGGCCGCCAAATATAGCGCTATGGTTGTTCAATGGAAAGAAGATGAATAAGCAAATTCCATGAAGCCGGATAATGAATTTTAATGATTTTCTCGATATAAAGTCTGTGGCAATCAGCCTGCTGGCAGGCAATAAAAAGGCATTGCTCGAAAGTATGCTGAGCCTTGCATATAATTCAGCAAGGATTATCAATAAAGATGAGGTAAAAAAAGTAGTTTATGAGCGCGAAAGGATAAAATCTACCGGGATAGGAAATGGTATTGCAATACCTCATGCGCGTTCCAATTCGATTAGCGGTGCCACTGCTTCATTTGCAATTCTCGAAAACCCGGTGGACTACGATTCGATTGACGGGAATCCGGTTAGTATTGTGTTTCTTCTCCTTGGGCAGGATAATAAAGTAGGCAGCCATTTACGGCTGCTAAGCAGGATATCCAGGCTGCTCAAGGATGATGATTGCAGAAAGAACCTAATGGCAGCAAAAAGCCCTGATGAAATTATCCAAATATTGGGGAAATACAGCGAAATACTATTAGAAGAGTAAATCAATGTCAAATCATTGCTTTGCCACTGCCGAAACAATTAGCTTCAGTTAATCTCGGGCTTATGTTCGGGAATATATGTATGAACCTGAAAATTGCTTCATTTTTTTAATGTACAATCCCGCAGCAAGTAACGAGGTAACAAATGAATAATTAATTATATATAGCCATAAATGGCAGGGAATCTAAACCATCAGTGTTATGGTATTATGAAAAGTAACGATTATAAAACAACTTTGGCACGATAATTACTATAATATTGTTGTTTTTTATATTAAATTGTTATTATGAAAATTAAAAAATTTATAGTATCTACTTTGCAGGAAGGTAAGGCCAAAATCCTAAAGGAGCTTGGCGAGGAAGCTATTATTTTATCGAGCCGGACATCGCACAAGCCAGGCTCGGATGCCCAGGTAATTGAAATCGTTGCTGCTATCGACGATTCTCCACGCAGCGCCGAAACACCCAGAAGAACTATTCCAAGGGTTCCTGTTCAAGAAGATGCCCTACCGGATAGCCGGGAATTCCTTGCAGGAACCGGGCAACTTTACAGCGAAATCGGAGCGCTTAAAGACTTGATGGTCGAAATGGCCGAAAGCGTTAAATACAAATACAGCAATATACTTAGCCCGGTGCTTAAGAAAATTTACAAGGGGCTTATACTGTCCGATTTCTCCGAATCATATGCATTGAATATTGTCGGAAGGGTATCTGCTGATAAGCCGAATGCCGGATTGGACGAAGCTCTGGCATATGCCAGGTCGTTAATCACCGGCAATTTAAAAGAGCTGCCAAAAATTACAGGCCGGGAGACCGGCAAAATATTTGCCTTCGCAGGCACAACCGGGTGCGGCAAAACGACCTCAGTTGTAAAACTTGCTCTGGTGCTTAAACTGGCTTTTGGGGCCGACGTAATGCTGATATCGGCTGATACTGAAAAAGTAGGCGGCTCCGACCAACTTCGCACGTTTGCTTCCATTGCGTCAATTCCTTTCCAGTCAGTCTATTCACCCGGTGAACTAAGCGAAATCGTTTCCAAAGAATCAGCAAGAGACTATATACTAATCGATACTACTGGAAGAAGCCAGAAAGACAGGCAAGGTTTAAACGGTATCCACGAAATTATTAAAGCGGTAAATATCGACAGGCTTTTTCTGGTCATTAGCTGTACAGCAACCACTACTTCGACTTATCAGGTAATAAAAGCATTTGAATTTATGAAGCCCGATGCCCTTATATTATCGAAAGTCGATGAAGCCGTCACACTCGGCAGTATTATCGAAGCGGTATCAAGGTTTGGCCTCCCACTGGGCTACCTGGCCACCGGCCAAAAGATACCCGACGATTTGGAACCGGCCGATCTGGAAAAAATCGGCGGTATTGTTTTACCAGATTCAGTAGTAAACGATGGCAGGTAACGGAGAAATAAAAAGCGGATTCCTTGATGATATCAAGCTTGTCGATACAACGGAAGCCCCTCGTTTCATCACCATATGCAGCGGCAAAGGTGGAGTAGGCAAAAGTATCCTGGCAGCAAACCTTGCCCGGTCGCTGGCTAAAGAAAACTCAAGAGTGCTATTGTGGGATGCCGATATGTATTTCCCAAACCAGCACCTTTTGAACGGAGTAGAGCCGCCTGTCAGGCTCAAGGATGTTTACCGGTTAAATATACCGGTTGAAAAAGCTCAATACAAACTGGACGAATCACTTTTTTTGGTAGCCGATTCTCCGGCCTCGGGCAGTTATGATTCTTTCGATCCGGTATTAATATCTGATATCTATGCCCAAATTGTTACTCAGAAGCAATACGATACTGTAATTATCGACACTCCTGCCGGGAATTCTCTCGAAGTGCTGCAATGCTGCAGCTTCTCGGACATGATATGCATCGTGATAACTGACGAACCTACATCGCTTTTAGATGCTTACGGCCTGATAAAGATCTTAATCAATTATATAGACATAGATAAAATTAAACTACTGGTCAATAATGTTATTGACCTGGAAGATGCCGACGATATCTCATCGAAGCTGAACCTTGCCACTGAGAATTTCCTGAAAATGAAATTTGAAGTGTTGGGCTTTATTCCATACGACAGAGCTGTAAGGCAATCGATACTGCAGCAGGAGCCGTTTTCGCTAAGCAATCCCGAATCGGAGGCTTCCAGGGCAGTTGTATCAATAGCTAAAAAAATAAACGAACAGTTTAAGAGCTTGTCAGCAACAATTAAGCAGGTAATAAATGGGTAAAACTAAAGAAATTGACGAAGAAGCAAAAGCCCGGCTTATGAAAGAGGAAGAAGACCGAAAGCAGGAAGCCGAAGCTCTGCAAAAAAAGAAAGACCGCGAAAGAAAGCAAAAATTAAAAGAAAAAAGGCAAAAAATAAGAGAAGAAAAGGAAAGAAAAAGAATCCGAAGCATTATAGATTACCCTTTCAAGGTCATTCACAATGCGGCTGCTGTATTGTCTCTGATATTTTTCTTGGTAAATTTTTTCGGCAATTCTATGGAGTTGCTTGCCTCGCTTTATAGATCATTCCTGCTGTTCCTAGTCGCCGATATAGGCGGATGTATTGTTGTTTTTGCAATATTCTATGTGATGTCTATTAGAAAAGAGCAGGAATTGAAAGACCAAATCAGGCAAACCGAAGAGCAGATGAAGCTAGAAGAAGAAAGAAAGAAGAAAGAAGAACAGGAACTGCTGGAAACCCAGAAAGTAATGCTCGAATCCAACGACGACGACCTGGAAGCCAAGCGGCAGGAAGAGCTAAGGAAATTCAGGGAGATGAAAGAAAGCGAACTTATTGCCAATCCTAACGAGAAGAACACAAAACCTGCATTAGACATCGACGAGCAGCTCTCGCGGCTTCCAGATGATTTATTAAATGATGATTTTTCTGCTGCGGGCAAATCCAAAGGGGCTGCCTTTGGCGCCGATCAATTCCAGGACGGCGATTCCCTGTTTAATTTTGGTGATAATTCGGAAAATCCTTTTATTACAATGCCTAAAACATAAAAAAAACTTGTGACTATACATACATTTTTTTAACTTTACTCATTGGAATAATTGAAAACTAATTTTTGTTAAATGGAAAAAACAATTATAGATATACAGGAAGTTTGGTACGATTATAAAGAATCCAAAGAAATTGTATTAAAACATAAATTAATTATGCATTACATCTGGCTTGTCAAGTATGTTTTGAATTCGATGCATTTGCCCACAAATTCCATACTCAGCGACGATGATTTCCTTAATGTTGGTATTTTAGGCCTTCACGAAGCTATCGAAAGGTTTCAACTCGATAGGGGAGTGAAATTCGAATCTTATGCCATACCGAGAATTAAGGGCATAATACAGGATGAACTGAGGCGGCTGGACTGGCTTTCGCGCACTGCGCGCAAAAAAGCACACGATTTTATACAGGCAACCGACAAACTTCGCAGCGAGCAGGGGCGCGAGGTTTCAACCGAGGAAATCAGGACACGGCTGAATGTTAGCGAGGAAGAATATCAGTCGTACCTGATGGCTGCTGCGGCCGCAAAGGCTTCTGCATATCTTTCGGAATCCACTCAGATGCAGTATAACGATGAAGAAGGAGATATTTTCGACGATATCCCGGATTACTCCGAAGAAAACACTCTCGACAGGCTTGAAGGTGAAGAGAGAATCGGTTTTATTACTGCCTACCTGCAAAAGCTCAATGAGCGCAAAAGGCTTGTAATGACTTTGTATTATTACGAAAGCCTAACTTTTAAAGAAATCGGGCAAATATTGCAGGTATCCGAAAGCAGGGTATGCCAGATACACAGCCAGGTGGTTGCCGACCTGAGGGAAAAACTTAACGAGTTCGATAATGCTTAGCCCCAAAATAGAAAAAAAATTAGAAAGCCTGACAACATTACCAACTATCCCTTATGTGATTTCCGAAGTGCTCAATGCAGTGGACAACACTAATATCAGCGCTGCAAAAATCGGCAGGCTGATAGAAAAAGACCAGGCTCTGACGGCAAAAGTACTTTCGGTGGCCAATTCGCCATTTTACGGATTCTCACGTAAAATCTCTACAATAGACCTGGCAATAGTTGTAATTGGATTAAATTCCATTAAAGAAATTGTGCTGAGTTTAGTAATCCAGAAATTTTTTGCAAGCGCCAAAAAAGATCTGTTCGATATAAGCAATTTTTGGAAGTATTCTGTATTTTCGGGGGCTTCATCCAGGGTTATTGCCCGCAAGCTGGGCTATAAACTTGCTGGCGAAGCTTTTGTCGTTGGACTAATGCACGATATCGGCATTCTGATACTTACCCAGTTCTTTCCGACTCAATTCCGAAAAATCAGGGATATTCAAAGAGAAAATGATATTGCGCTAATCGATGCAGAAACAGAAGTTATCGAATGCACACACTGCGATATTGGAGCGTGGTTTTGCAGTAAATGGAACTTGCCGGAGCAGCTCTATCAGGCTATTTTGAACCACCACACAAGTTACCTCGATTTCCGGGTGATGCTCGAAAACATCGCCAATGAAAAAAATACCGTTTACAGGAATATCAGCTTTGCCGAAACAGAACAACCGCTCACTGTTATCGTCGCTTTATCCGAGTGGTTTGCAGGCGAGATGGGATTCAAGGCTTGGGCACAGGAATCTACTCCCTCTCCACTATTCCTGGCTTCCGAGATAATCGAAGAAATCAGGGAGCATGATGTACTAAATCCCGAGAGCGCCATAGAAGTGCTGAAACAGGAAATATTAGATGAATATAATAAAGCCGAAGTATTCAACAAATTGCCAGCCCAGTCCACTTACTTCTGATTTTTAGCCTTAAAACAAAAAAAAATATTATATTCGTTTTTGCTGGTAATTGAATAAAAATAATTTAGCTGATATGGCAAAAGACAAAGCAAAAGATATTTCAGGCGGGCAGCATGGATTGAATGACGGTTTTACCGGCGGAGAAAAATCCGAGTATGTCGCTTCGCTGGAAAACTACCTGCAGCTGCTGCAAAAGGAAATCGAACACTTGCGAAACAAAGAGATTTCAGGAACAGAAAGTGAAAACAACGGTAATAAAAATTCTGGCAGCAATGCCCCTGGTCAGTCCGGATTCCATAATTGCAGCAATATTAACGAATTGACTGCGGTTTTCGAGGAAAATGCCGGCGCTATTATTAGTCCTATCGAAACCAAAATATTTATTTTGGGTAGCGACAGAAAAATTGTTTTCCCCGAAATTTCTGCTGAAACCGGAACCCTAAGCCAAATATCCCGCAAACTCGAAGAAGAAGGCCTTATTGACTGGGCAACCGACAGGAAAGAACTTACACTGATACCTAACATATACGAAGATGAGCAGGAAAACCTGACAAAAATATTAATCTACCCTTTGTACCTGAAAAGCTATCCTATTGGTATTATTATTTCGAAAACTGCCAGGCAGACCGAAATCAGCCCCGAAGAATCAGAACAGATTAATACTATTGCAGGTGTTACGGCATTCGTGCTCGATAATATACGCAGCGCCGACGAAATAAGAAAAATGAATAGCAGGCTTTCGGCTATGAACGCCCAGGTTGACAGGACGGCAAACTTTGCCACGCTCGGCGAGCTTACAGCCGCCATTCTGAAAGAAATCGATATTCCCGTCGAAATCATCAGGTCGAATATAGGCTTCATCGAATCGGGATTCGGCGATACCAAAAGAAGAATCGAAATCATCAGGGAGCAGCTGGACCAGCTTGCTGCCAAGACGAGCAAGCTTTCGGACTTATTCAGGTTTACTGGAAGAGAACAGGCATCGAGGCCGGTAAACATTGCATCGGTACTCGATGAAGCCTTGCTGTTTACAGATTCGCAGCTGACAAGGGACGGTATTATCGTGGAAAAAACAATAGATGAGCCCGGCGCAGAAATTATTGCAGACAAAGCCAGGCTGGAACAGGCAATTCTATCGATAATCATTTATGTCAGGGACAGCCTACCCGATGGCGGCAGGCTTGTATTCGGAATTTATTCGCAAGGCACCAGGAAAGTGGTTTTCTCGGCATCTTTCAATGCAATGGGCAGTTTCGACGGAATACCCGGTAGCATTTTCGAGCAGCCTGATTATAGTTCCAATCCGGTTATTCAGCAGTTGCAGGCAACAATCGAAACACTCGGCGGGCGTACAGAAATAATAACAGATTCGGGCAATGGCGCAACTATAAAATTAATTTTCACCGTTTATAAATTCTAAATTGGCACATATTTTATATTAGAAATATTAATGAATTTAAGATATAAATACAGGTTCTTTTTATTGATTGCCCTGGCAGCGTTGCTAACAGCGGGTGTATCTGTTTTTTCGCAACCGTTACCGGCGAAAATAGATATAAATCCTTTGAACAGGGCGTTTATCTATTTTAAAGGCAATATCCCCGGTTTTACATCACAGCTTTCACCCGATAAAAAGCATGTGTCTATCAGGATGTATTATAACGGAGCATCGAGCCCTGCAATCTCTAAATCATCAAACGGAATAATAAAACAGGTAGATGTCAAAAGAAATGGCGATTCAATTTTAATAAATGTATTTTTTACTGAACCCAGGGGATATAATGCTTATCTGCTGCCATATTCTGATATAATTGTAATTGAAGCGTTCAGGTGGAACGAACTGACGAAAGCAGAAGACCTATACAGGCAAGGCCTTCTTGCATACGAAAGCGGAGTGCTTTCCGAAGCTATGTCTTTCTTTGAAAAAGCTGCGGCTATGAACCACCCGAACGCTAATTTCTTTGCCGGGCTTTTATCAATCCTCGAAGAAGAATTCATAGATGCTGAATCATACCTGTTGAAGGCAGAAAACCTTGGTTCTAATATACCCGACCTCTATGCTGCGCTGAGTTATATATTCGATATGAGGAACGATGGTAAAAAAGCTGAAAGTTATAAACGGAAATTCAGGGCATTGACGGGTGTTTCGCAAATTAAAGAAATCCCGTCCAATTATTTTTCGCAGGAAACAGAACAAACAGACGACGAACCCGCTTCGCTTCTCGATATTATCGAAAAAAGTGATTCTTTAATTACTGATACAAGCAAAGCAGACACAACTACTAAAACAATTACGGAAATAAAATTTGCGAATGATACAACACCGGTATTAATTGGCGGCGAAAAGAAACAAGATTCGTTTTTGCCGGAATGGATGAACTCATTTGCATTCTATGCTGTCGGCATTGGACTGGCATTTGTACTTATCTTGATTTCATCGTATATGAAATGGCGCAATAGCAAACTCAGATACCTGAAGCTCAAGGACAAGTCCGTTAAAGAAAATGCTTTCAGGGATAACCTGAAAAAAGCCGAGAAAGACGTAAGCAAAGTGCAAGGGCAGGACCTTGCCAAATACCAGCCGAAAAATAAGGCGATTCAATCGCAGGCAGCCAATGCTTATAACAAAGCCGAGGGGCAGCATGTGCAAACTGACAATAGCGAACCTACCAAAACAGCTGCCGGCAGCCTTAAATCAACAGCAGAACAAAAAGCCTCAAAAGAAAAGAAAAGAGAATCTCTCGAGCAACAATTAGAAAAGCTGGCCGATAAATTAAGCACTGAACCGGCGGAAACAAAGCATTCGGCCAAATCCACCACTACTGACAGAATTGCCGGAGAGGCTCCCGAGGTAACTGCGCCGCCGATTAACCCAAGTTTCCAGCTTGCGCTGCACCTTCACGAGGAGCAGGAAAAGCTCAGGAACAGAAATATAGAAGAAATCGATATAAAACTCATACCCGAAGACAGGGACAAACTTTCCGATTTTGCAAAGAAGCTGGGTATAGATAAGGGCAGCGTATCAGTAAAAAAACAGCTTTCGAGCCTCGAATCGGATAAAGAGCTGATTAACAGCCTTTATAAGAAATTTGCCGCAGGCAAAAAAGACAAGCCCGATTAAAATATTTCCACACTTATTTCGCTTATTATACTTATTGTATTTATAAATATATGAGTAAACTATATTTGTTCGTTGCTTTTTATGTATGAATTTGAAATCTGATTCAAAATCGGGCATATTGACAAGCAGGTTAATTTCGATGAGGTTAACCCTTGCAACGGTATT
>DAINRZ010000028.1:0-15070 GCA_036741575.1 Kapaibacterium sp. (SeqCode) | reverse complement strand
TATCATAAGGTGTCACACAAGCTGTCATAGAGGGCATAATCATGCCGCCGGAATTGCCTGCAGTATAAGATGTAACGAAGTGTTCTTTTCCCAGGTTCGATGTTGGCAAAGCGAGAAAACTTTCGCTTATTCTTTCGGTGTAGGAAGCAACAAAAACCACAAAGACAGTATTTGCGTATACATGAATTCCACATCCTTTGTAAATACTATCGGGAGGAGTATTCTGGCTATTTGTTTTTATCCACGGGCAGGCAATGCTTTCGGGAATTTCGATTATTGCTGCTTCAAAAGCATTTGCCTGCTTTGATACTTTGAAATTTCTTCCTGGAATTTCAACAAAAATTTCTGCTTTAGTATTTGGTATTGCATAGATTCTTACAATTCCTTCCTTTGTATCAGTATTTCTGTAGCTCGGCAAGACTGTAAACCAGTATTCGCTCCCGCCAAAGTAGCCCAATGTTTTTTCGGTGTCCTTTTTTGAAATTTCAGAATCGGTTTCAGCAGAAAACAGATCCTGTGTCATTAAACTGCAAACTAATATGATTAATAATGAAGAAAACTTGTACGTGATTCTCATAAATTACCTCACAAATTTGAAAATATTTCAAAGTATAACAATTAAGACAAGATTTTGTTACAGATATTTTAATCCCACATTGTGGGTTTTATTTCTCGAAGTTCACTTCGCTAACAGATTAATCTTAAATGATACCTCAAAGCTTGCTTCGGGGAAGTTTATTATTTAATTATGGTTTTCAAATCCCTAAAGATTTGTTGTGCTATTTGTTTAGGGCTTCCTTCCAGCCAATTGATTTTATCAATCTTTCTGAACCATGTCATCTGCCTTTTAGCATAATTCCTGGTTGCCTGTTTCATTTTATCGAGTGCTTCCGGTTCGGGCATTTTTCCTTCAATATACGCTATGCATTCTTTGTAGCCCACAGTATTCATAGAATTGAGGGATGGAGAATAGCCCATATTCATTAGCGATTTTGTCTCCTCGATCAGTCCTGAGGCCCACATAATTTCCGCCCTCTTATTTATTCTGTCGTACAAAGCCTCTCTATCTGTTTTTATCCCGTAATAATAAGTTACGAACGGCTTTTGGCCCGTAGAGATATGGGCTTCCGAAATTGGTTTGCCGGATAATAGATAATATTCCAAAGCTCTCAATACCCTTCTTGGGTTTTTATCTATATATTTTTCGGCAGAAACCGGATCAACGTTTTTTAACCTGTCAAAAAGAATATCTATACCATTACTTTTTAATTCACTTTCGAGTTCCTGCCTGATTCCTAAACTGCCTTTATGCTCGGATTCTTCTTCGAAAAGCCCTTCGCACAGAGCTTTAATATAAAGCCCCGAACCGCCTGCAACTACTGGTATCTTGCTCCTGCCGATAATTTCAAGCGCTGCATTTTCCGCTTCATTGCCGAATACACCGGCGCTGTAATAATCATCAGGATTAACAATATCGATAAAATGATGTTTTGCTGCGGCAAGCTCTTCTTTTGTAGGCTTGGCCGTGCCAATATCCATATATTTATATATCTGCCTCGAATCTGCAGAAATTACTTCGGAAGGAATTAATTTCGATAGCTCGATTGCTGTTTCTGTTTTTCCCGAAGCCGTCGGGCCAATAATAGCTATAACAATATTATTTTTCATCAGATTTCCGATACCGCTCAACCGGGCCATCCTTCTTCGCCAATTAAGGGCACAAACCGGAAGGTATCAGTAGCCTCCTTACCAATTTCTCCATCGATGGATTTTTTATAGATATACATCACCTGGTAGTCTTCTTTGCCAATCGGCACAACCAACCTGCCACCGGGCGCTAATTGATCGAGCAGCGGCTGCGGTACTTTAGGCGATGCGGCAGTAACTATGATCCTGTCGAAAGGAGCTTGTTCCGGCAGCCCCAATGAGCCGTCACCGAAATAGCAATTAACAGAAAAATCCATTTTTTTTAATAAAACTGCAGCGCTTTTATATAAATCCGGTATCCTCTCTATCGTATGTATTTCGGCTCCCATAGCACACAGGACAGCAGCCTGGTAACCGCTGCCGGTGCCTATTTCCAGGACTTTGCACCCTGGGGAAACCTGAAGTATCATTGTCATAAATGCTACTGTATATGGTTGCGAAATAGTCTGCCTGTTTTCAATAGGCAATGCCACATCATCGTATGCCCGCTCCCATAAATCTTCATTAATAAAGGACTCCCTGGGCACTACTCCAAGCGCCCTGAGAACCGCTTCGTCGTGTATCCCCTTACGCCTCAGGGACTCCAGCAATTCGGCTTTCTGTTTTTTGAAATCATAACCCATATGAAATTTTTTACTTGCCTTTCTTGGTTATCGAAAGCCTGTGGCTAAGTATATCTGCAAGTTTCTCCTTGGGAATATCCATTGTCAGGTTGCCGCCTTCGGCCAGCGAAAGGCTGCCTGTTTCCTCGGATACAATTAACACAAGAACATCGACCTGCTCCGAAAGGCCCAATCCTGCCCTATGGCGCGTACCAAGATTTCTGTTTTCGAATTTTGTTACCGATGAAAGCGGAAGAACGCACCTGGCAGCAACTATCAATTCGTTTCTGATTATTACCGCACCATCGTGCAGTGGCGACCGGGTATTGAATATCGACAGCAACAACTCTTTCGATACCAGTGCCTGCATCGGAATTCCAGTATCGACAGTCATTTCTACATTTTGGGACCTGATAAACACCAATAATGCCCCGATATGCTTTTCAGACATAAACACTGCGGCATCAATAACTTCATCAATAGTTTGTGATATTTTCGACCTGATAAACATTTTAAACAGCGGTGTTTGGGTAATCATTAGCAGCAGCCTGCGCAGTTCAGGCTGGAAAAGTATGACGAAAGCCAGCAGCCAAATATCCCTTATTGCCCCCAGAATCCAGTTCAGCGACCGGAGCTTGAGTATATCTGTTATAAATGAAAGGGCAATTATTATAAACAGTCCGAAGAATATCTGCATGGCTATAGTGTCCTTCAGGGCTCTGTAAACCCAGAAGAAGACTATGGCAACGATAAGTATATCGATAAAATCGATTAGGTTGAAACTGAAAATTCCAAGATTGAAGATTTCAAACATTATTTACTTTCCTGTTCTTCGGCATTTCTCTCGTATGCACTTATTATTTCTGCTACGAGCCTGTGCCTGATTACGTCTTTGTTATCGAAATAAACAAATTCAATGCCCTCGATATTCTTTAGTACTTTTCTGGCATTGACTAAGCCGGACTGCTTTTTATTGAGCAGGTCAATCTGGGTTATATCGCCTGTGATAATCGCTTTCGAATGCTCGCCCAGCCTTGTCAGGAACATTTTCATCTGGGTTATCGTCGAGTTCTGGGCTTCGTCCAGAATAATGAATGAATTCCCTAAGGTGCGCCCCCTCATGTATGCCAATGGTATTATCTCGATAATATTTTTCTCCATCATTGCCTTTAGCTTATCGGCGCTAAGCATTATAAACAGGGCATCGAGCAGTGGCCTTAAGTATGGATCGAGCTTTTCCTTTAGGTCGCCGGGCAGGAAGCCGAGCGATTCTCCGGCCTCTACTGCCGGCCTGGAAAGTATAATTTTCGAAACCCTGTTGTTTTTCAGGGCTGCCAAGGCCATTGCTACGGCAAGAAAGGTCTTGCCTGTGCCGGCAGGCCCTATTGTAAGCACTACGTCGTTGGTATTTACAGCTTGCAGGTATTCTATTTGTTTTGGTGTCCTTGCACGAATTACGGATTTATTACCAACATATATTATCGTATCTTTTTCGATATTACTGATTAGCTCGCTGCCGGGCCCGGTTACCAGGTCGAGTACCGTAGCTACGTCATTTTCTTCAAGCGAGCCGTTGCGTTTCACCATATAGCTTAGTTCCCTGAATATCCTTTCCAGGTTTTTAATCTCATCTGCGTCCCCCTTGATAATAACCTCGTTACCCCTTACAGTAATAGTGGAATGAAATTTATTTTCAATCATTCGCAGGTATGCGTCATTATAACCAAGTATTAGTATAAGGTCGGCCTCTTCTATTTTAATTCTTTTTTCTTTTACATCCATACAATCTAAAATAACTGAGCAAAAAAACATGTAAATATAATAAATAATATAAAAAATCGGCAAAAAAAAGAGGCTGTCCCGGTAACAGGGGCAGCCTCGAATTAATCTGATGATTACTATTAATTAGTGCCTTTTTCTGTCGAGCCGGCTTCTTTAGTCATTTTCGATTTTTTTCTCCAATACTTGCGCTCGGATTTAAGCTCCTCATCGGTTTTAGGGCCGTTCAGAGGGATAGTAAGCTCATCGCCGGGATGGATGAGATCCGGGTTACGGATAATATCTGTGTTTGCCTGCCATATTCTGGGCCACAAGAGCGGATCGCCATAAATTTCGGGATTCTTGGAAATGTTCCACAAGCAGTCGCGGTGGATTGCCCATGTCCTTACGATATATTTCTTGCTGGTAATTGCCGATTCGGCCCTGCGGCGCAATTCACGGATATCCCTGGCATAAGAAATAATTTGATCGTAGAACTCGGACATACAGGAAATTTTGATACCGCGAAGCTGGTTGAGGTCTTTTTCCAACTGGTCGATTTCTGCCATCTGGGCATTCAGTTGCTCGTTGGAACGTCCGCTCATATCGCGAATCCTGCCTTTGATAAGGCCTAAGCTCTGGCGGTAATTTTTAATATCGTCTTCTGTGGCGCCAAGCATATCGAGGATTGCTTTGCGGCAGGCAATTTTATCTTCCTTGGCTTTCTCGATATCCTGTTTCAATTTAGCTATATCGGCATCGAGCCCTTTAAGGGTTTCTGCCAGTGCGTTTACTTTCGATTCGAACTCCTTAATCCTGATATCTGCCTGCTCCTCTGTCAATTGTTCGTCGGGCAGTTTGGTCCAGTCTTCCTTCTGTGCGTAAGCAATATTTGCTATTACCACAGTTGCAAACAAAAACAAAATATATTTTTTCATATTATTCTGACTCCGAATTATTATTAAATTACTTATTAAAATTATTTAGATTCCGGTTTCCAATCCGGCCATACATCAGGCCAGTTTGTCAGCTTGCTTTTAATATAATCCGATTCTTTCTGGCAATCCTTCAGTTCGCCAAGGCGGGCCTGGAGTTCTTTTTCAAGCGAGGCCTTTTCATTCTTCTTTGCTGCAATCTGAGAAGTTAATTCCCTTTCTTTATCCTTCAATTGCTTCAGTTTTAAAAGCTGTTCCTCGGTAACCTTCGGAGTACAGGCTGTAAAAAAGTAAGATACTGCTAAAACAGTCCCTACCGACAAAAATTTAACTAAGCTCTTGCGTAGCATAGTTCCTCCCAAATTTAATGTTTTAAAATTTTAAAAAATTTTTATTCATATAAAATCATTGTTTACAAAAACTATTCCAAAATATGTTCAAATTATCAGAACAAATATTAAAATATTTTCATTTAAAAACAAATTTAATACATTTTTATTTTTTCAAAAAAGCAAATATCGTAAAATTACAGATACATTGCCATAACTTTTTACTAAAATTATAAGTTAATTATTCATAATTTTGTTTTCTGTATTTGAATTATTTTGTTTTATGATGATTTTGTAGATTATGAAAGAATTTCCCAAGGCTTACGAACCTTCGAACGTGGAATCGAAATGGTACGATAAATGGCAAAAGAATAAGATATATAAGACCGATGCCGGCAGTGATAAAAAGAAATACAGCATCCTGATGCCTCCACCCAACGTAACAGGTATTCTGCATTTTGGGCATGTTCTCAACAATACCCTGCAGGATATATATATCAGGTGGAAAAGGATGCTCGGCTACGAGGCATGCTGGTTCCCCGGCACAGACCATGCTGGGATTGCCACACAAACCAAAGTCGAATCTGAATTAAAGAAAGTAAATTTGACCAGGTATGATTTGGGGAGAGAGAAATTTCTGGAAAAAGTGTGGGAATGGCGCGAAAAATATGGTGGGATTATCCTGAAGCAATTAAGATTTCTCGGCATTTCGTGCGACTGGGACAGGACACTGTTTACAATGGACGAAGCCCCTTCCAGGGCCGTTTCCGAAGTCTTTGTCAGGTTATTCGACCAGGGATTGATTTACAAAGGCAAAAGAATAATTAACTGGTCTCCTTTATCGCAAACTGCGTTATCCGACGAAGAAGTTGAATTCAGGGAAGTAAACGAGCACTTGTATACTTTCAGATACTATTTTGCCGACGGTAGCGGTAAATACCTGAATGTGGCAACAGTAAGGCCCGAAACCATTTTCGGCGATGTTGCCGTTGCTGTAAACCCAAATGATGAAAGATACAAGGATTATATAGGTCAAATGGTAATCGTGCCGCTTGCCGGCAGGAAAGTGCCTGTCATTGCCGATGATTATGCCGATCCGGCTTTTGGTACTGGCTGCGTGAAAATCACTCCCGCCCACGACCCTAACGATTTTGAAGTGGGTTTGCGGCACAACCTGGAAATGATTAATACTATTAATCCCGACGGCACCCTGAACAGCCTGGCTGGCGAATTCGATACTCTGGAGCGGTTCGAGGCAAGAAAACGTATCCTTGTAAGGATGAAAGAAAATGATTTGGTCGAAAAAATCGAAGATTATACACATAATGTAGGTTTTTCGTACAGGGGTGGCGAGCCTGTAGAGCCTTACCTATCGGACCAGTGGTTTGTAAGTATGAAACCATTGGCCGGAGAAGCATTGAAAGTTGTACTCGATGGTCAGGTAAATTTTTATCCGAACCATTGGGTAAAAACCTACGAGCATTGGATGACAAATGTTAGGGACTGGTGCATATCGCGCCAATTATGGTGGGGCCACAGAATACCGGTTTATTATTCGGAAGATGGAAGATATACTGCAGCCACAACACCCGGTGAAGCTTGCAGAAAACTCGGCTTGCCTGCAAGCTCTCAGCTCCGCCGCGATGAAGACGTGCTCGATACATGGTTTTCTTCGTGGCTGTGGCCCTTGACGACGATGAACTGGCTGGCCGACGGCAAGGCAGAAGATACACCTGAATTAAAAGCATTCCTGCCCTCCGACCTCTTGGTGACAGCTCCGGATATTATATTCTTCTGGGTTGCAAGAATGATTATGGCTTCATTATGGTTCAAAAAGCAAATACCATTCAGGGATGTTTATTTTACAAGCATGATAAGAGACGGGCAAGGCAGAAAGCTCTCCAAATCGCTTGGTAATTCGCCCGATCCATTGAATATTATAGAAAAGTACGGAACAGATGCCGTCAGGTTTACGATGATTTACCTATCTCCGCTTGGGCAGGACGTTAAAATGGATGTCGATGTCAAGGAGCAGGATATAAAATCGATTGAACTGGGACGCAATTTTGCAAATAAAATATGGAACGCCGGCAGGTTCCTGCTGATGAAGGCCGACCTGGCCGACTTGCCAGGCTTCAGCCCCGGCAAAGAAGATAGCCAGTTATTGCCCGATGATATGTCGCTTGCTGACAAATGGATTCAGTCGAGATTCCACTCCACCATCAGGAGTGTAATCAGCACTTTAGATAACTACAAGGTCAACGATTATTCCAAAGTACTTTATGATTTCATCTGGAGAGATTTCTGCGACTGGTATATTGAAATTATTAAGGTACAATTAAATCATAAGGTCGAAGCGAGCTATCAGCAGGGATTGCTTAGGTTTGCAATTAATATGTACGACAACATGATGAAGCTGCTACACCCGGTAATGCCATTTATTACAGAGGAAATATGGCACCTTCTGGGCGACAGGCCCGATGATGAAAGTATCAGCCTTCAGGATTATCCTGAATTAAACATTAATATGATAGACAGCAGCATAGAAGATAATTTCGGTTTGATACAGGCAGTCGTTGAAGAAATTCGCAGGCTGAGGGCCGGTTCCAATATTCCTCCGGGGCAAAAAATACCTGTAGTAATATCCTGTGCGAATCCTGAAACTGCAGGATTGTTCGAATCGCTATCGAACGTAATAAAAAATCTTGCATCATGCAAATCTGTCGAAATCAATCCCGATGGCCCAAAACCGGAAGGTTCGCTGTCTTCGGTTGTCAGGGAGATTGATATTTACCTTATTCTTGGCGATGTAATAGACCTCGATAAAGAAAAGGAACGACTGAAAGCCGAAATAGAAAGGCTCGAGAGAAACATCAGGACAACAGAATCGAAATTAAGCAACGAGAAATTCGTTGCTAACGCACCTGAAAATATCGTTGCTTATGAACGCGAAAAATTAGAGAGTTTCAGGAATTCCTTAGTAAAAACAAAGGAAAACCTGTCCGGTTTATAAACCTACACATTGGGTGATATATCCAGGTATTTATTTAATATTTCAACTAAAGCTTCTTTCGATATTGGTTTTGAAAGGTAATCTTCGCACCCGAGGGCAAGTATAGCTTCTCTTTCCTCGCTGAAAGCATATGCAGTCTGGGCTATTATGGGAATGCCGGGCATAAACTTTTTAATTTCGGGAATAGTCCTGAATCCATCCATTACCGGCATCCTCATGTCCATAAATACAATATCGACATCGTTACTCTTCAGCAAATCAATTGCTTCTGCACCGTCCAGAGCATGCAAAATCCTTAAATTATACTTTTTCAGAACATTTTTGTAATACTCCACGCTCGTCAAATCGTCTTCGGCAATCAATATTGTTCCTGTTCTTTTACCTGTTTCGTTTGATTTAATAATATTGTTTTCCTGTATATATGTATCCTTGTATTCCTTGAAGGGTAGAGTAAAATAAAATACAGTACCTTCATCTACACGGGATTCAACCCAAATCTCACCGCCGAGAATTTTGGTAAGCCCCATACTGATAGCCAGCCCTAATCCTGTGCCTTCATATTCTCTTGAAGCGGATATATCGGCCTGGGTAAATCTTTCGAACACCTGGCCGAATTTATCTTCAGGTATTCCAATACCGGTATCTTTAACAAAAAATTTCAAACATCCGCTTTCTTTCGTATATCCAAACTCGATACTTCCATTTTTAGTAAATTTTAAAGCATTATTCAATAGATTTATAAGTATTTGGTTTAGTTTCGATTCATCGGTAAAGATTATCGAGTTTGCTATACCGAGAGCACAACTGTAATTTAGTGCCAGGCCTTTAAGCTTAGCCTGCGATGCAAAGAAACTATATAAATCAGATAGAAGTGTATTAACCGAAAAGTGCTTCTTGGTAACAACCACCTGGCCGGTCTCAATTTTTGAAATGTCGAGAATATTGTTTACAATTTCGAGCAGCCTTTTGCCGCTACTCTGAATAACTGTGGTATATTTAAAGATTTCATCTTTTGTCAATTCTTCTTCGCCCAGCAAACTTGAAAATCCAATAATACCATTTAAAGGCGTACGAATTTCGTGAGACATATTTTGCAGGAATGCAGTTTTCAGTCTGTCGTTCTCCTCTGCTTTTTCTTTGGCTTCAATTATTTCGTTATATAATTTTTTCTTTTCGGTTATATCTTCCTTAATGCCGATAAAATGTGTAATCTCATTGTTTTCATTGAGTATTGGTGAAATCAATGCCGATTCCCAGTAATATTCACCCTTTTTATTTTTATTATATAATTCACCGGTCCAATGCATTCCTGATAATATAGTATCCCATAAATTCTTATAAAAGATTTTATCGTGCAATCCGGATTTTAAGATTCTTGGATTTTTCCCAATAACCTCATTTAATTCATATCCGGTAATATCCGAAAATTTAGGATTGATATATTGAATAGTCCCCTTAGGGTCTGTAATGATTACCCCAATAGGATTTTGCTCGATAGCTTTCGAAAGAATCCTTATCTCGTTTTCGGCTTTTTTCCTGGCAGCATTAGATATCCACTGCGAGATGAGAGACGAGAGGTTGCTGACAAATGATTTCTCATCGGGTGTCCATTTTCTTATTACACTTATTTGTTCTATGCAAAAAACACCAATTATTTTTCCATCCAATTGAATAGCAGAATCCATCATTGAACAAATCCCGTTGGGAATAAGATAATTTTCATTGAATTCTATTGTCCTTGAATCGTTTTGGGCATCAACCGCATCGATAATACTATCTGTTTTCAAAGCATTAAAATAATTAGGATAATCATCAGTAAATAGTATATCACCCTCTGTATAAAACTGTTCACCTGCGATATATTTCATCAGACACACCAACTTTGTTTCATCTTCTGATAACTTCCATACACTTACATTATCAGCCTGCATAACAGACGAGACTACTTTACATAGATTTCTAATACCATATATGATATCTTCTTTTAAAAGATTTTCATCCAATGCAAGTTCAGCAATTGCCGACCTTTGTCTGCGGGCCCGTTCTTCGCTTCTGATAAGCATATTTTCGAAGTTAATTCTTTCTGTAATATCGGTAAAACTCACTAATCCTGCAGGCAAACCCTCGTAATTCATCTTTATACCGGTAGTATAAATCCATTTCGCCTCTCCTTTTTTAGTTAATATCTTGTAGTCGTTGTAAATCGGCCCGCCATCAATACTTATAACTTTTAAATCAGATCTTACCTGTTCTAAATACTCTGGGCTTACATAATCAGAATAACTGCTGCCTATAATACTTTCCTTTGTATCAAAACCAACAAATATACTGGTAGCAGGATTAGCATATTGGATAATACCGTCGAATGTAATTATCAACACCGGGTATTGCAGGTTATTAACAAGGCTGCGGAACCTTTGCTCACTTTCTTTGAGCGCCGACTCGGCTTTTATTCTTTCGGAAACATCCCGGGCAAAGATGACCACACCTGCAATATATTCATTATCCATCATATTTTTACCGACGGATTCAAAATACACATAATGCCCATTCTTGTGGAGCACCCTGTAAAGAGTAATGGTTCCCCTGTTAGAACTATAAAATACCGCGGATAATTCGTTTTTTATCTCAATTAAATCATCCTTATGGACAAAGTCCAGAGGATTTTTACCGATCATCTCCTGTTGGCTGTACCCAAGGGTTTTATAAACAGACGGGCTTTGGTATTCAATTAAACCTTCTTTATTAACTATGATAATCATATCAGTAAGGCCATTGACAATCGACCTGAACTTTTCTTCGCTTTGCCTGAGAGATTCTTCGGCTCTTTTCTTTTCAGTAACATCCCTCACTAAAGTTAAAATCAGTTTATCATTTCCACTATTTAATATTTCCGCAGATATTAATCCATCAAATAATTCGCCATTATTTCTTTTTCCAGTTGCATCCATATCCCTTACAAATCCATTTTTTTTCAGGCCGTCAATCATTTTTCTTCTGTCATCCTCATTTGCCCAGATACCAAGTTCCAAAGTGCTTATACCAATAACTTCAGACTGTTTGTATCCGAAAACACGTTCAAAACCTGAATTCACAATAATCAGTCTTCCGTCAGCGAAATTCGTTATCGTTAAGGAATCGGGTATATTCCTGAATGCCATTGAAAATCTTTCTTCTGATAACCTTAGTTCTTCTTCAGCTATCTTTTTCTCTGTTATATCCCTGATGATTGTAAGAATAAAGCTCTTATTGCCGGTTTTGATAATGTTTGCCGAGGCTTGGCCAATCATCAATTCTCCTGATTTCCTTCTTCCATGGACTTCCATTTCTGAAATACTTTTATTATTTCTAATTGCCTCGAAAATAAATTCTCTTTCATCAAGGTAAACCCACAAATTAAACTCAGTAGATTTTCTGCCTATGACTTCCTCTCTGGCATACCCGAAAATCTTTTCGAAGCCGCCGTTCACATCTTCGAGAATCCCCGTTTCCAGATTGGTTAAAGTCAAAGAATCAGGCGAAGTCCTGAATGCCAGAGAGAATTTCTCCTCGGAAAGCCTTATCTCATGTTCAGCTTTCTTCCTTTCAGTAATATCTCGAACAATGGCCTGCAAGTATTTCTTCCCGTGCAATTCAATAATATTAAGGCTAACCTCGGAATCAAATTCGTCGCCATTATGTTTAGAATGTTTCCATTCAAAAAACTGAGGCTTTCCGGAATATGCTTCGTTAATATATTCAGCAGCTTTCTCGCTTGAAAGCCTGCCGCACGGCTGATGCTCGGGCGAGAACTTATCAGGTGTCGACTGGATGATATCCCCGAAGGAACAACCGAACATTTCGAGTGTTTTTTGGTTGCAGTTCACAAAACGGTTGGCTTCCATTATGAAAATTGCATCGTTAGCAGATTCGAAAAGCAGCCTGTATTGTGTTTCACTCTCCTTTAGGGCATCTTCAGCATGTTTTCTATCAGTCAAATCAACAATTACAACTCCGGCTCTAAATCCTTTCTGGGTTTGAACAGAAAATATGGTCTGTTGTATTATTTTTGTTTTATTCTCCTTTGTACTTGTTGTGTATTCCTGGTTTTTCCCAACAAAAGGAGAATTCCCTGTTTTCAGGAATTCGTTCATTGCTGTTTCGAACCTGCCCTTCACCTCTTCTGGGTTTTTATCAGGTGCGACAAAATTTATAGCAATGTCAATCCATTTTTTATTTATTACTTCAGAATTAGAAAATCCGGTAATTCCTTCCATGGCAGGATTCCACTCGATTATATACCCATCCTCGTCGATAAGCAAAAAGCCTACAACGGAACTCTCGATAAACGACCTGAAGCGTTCCTCGCTTTCTTTAAGTTTGTTTTCAGCAGACCTGCGTTCAGAAATATCCCTCACAACATAAACCATTCCAATAGGTTTTGAATCTGTGCCGAGAATGATATCGCCATTTACTTCGCTGATAATTGAATCCTCACCAAATTGAAGTTCGTACTCCTGCGGGCCTAATTGCTTTTCGAACATAAGTACTGTATTTGCCCTGGCCCTTTGCTGGTCTTTCTCGGAAATAAATGAAAATATATTTTTACCATAGAGCCGTTCTTTAGGAATATAATTGAGCAGCGGGAAGGAGTATTCATTAATAAAGGTAATATTACCCTCAAGGTCTGTCATAATTATCAGATCGGGAACTGTCGTTAATAATTTTCTGTATAGTTCTTCGCTTTTCTTCATAGCCTGCTCAGCGGATTTTCTTTCTGTTATTTCAGTAGAAATACCGCATATGCCAGTGATTTTTTTCCCATCAGTTAGAGGGAATTTAATCGAAATGAAATACCTTGTTTCATTGCCGGTAACTAAAATTTCTTCACTTTCGATAACATTTCCTGATTCCATTACATCGATGTCTTTTTGGCGAAAATTTTTGCCGGTCATACCCGGGAATAATTCCAGGTCGGTGCGCCCTAAGGTATTCTTCCTGTTTATTCCTGTTACTTCTTCCCACTTTTTATTAACAAGTTCATAAACGCCTTCTCTATTTTTTACATAAATCAGCGCTCCGTTATTTTCTATCAGATCCCTTAGAAACCTCCTGTTTTTTTCGGCTGCTTCTTCGGCAAGTTTTTTTAATGTAATATCTGTGTTTGTACCACTTATCAGAAGCGCCGTTCCCTTTGCATCCCTTTCAGTAACATTGCCTCTCCCCAAAATCCATAGCCAGTCTCCATTTTTATTTTTCATCCTGAATTCAGCTTCGAAACCGGTAGTTGCCTCTTTATCCATGACAGACTGAATTTTATTTAATACATCCTTGTAATCTATAGGATGGCATTGCTGGCTCCATGAAAAAATATTCATTTCCAGTTCTTTATCTTCGAAGCCAAGCATTTCGTACCATCTCTTGCTAAAGTAAGTTTCGTTGGTAACAAGGTCCCATTCCCATATAGCATCAGAGGTTGCCGTAAAAGCATACGACATTCTTTTTTCGCTGATGCGAAGGGCTTCTTCTGCTTTTCGCCTCTCGGTTATGTCTATTAGGGACACCTGCATATACTCTTTTTGGCCCGAAGTAAAATGAAGCATTTGCACCTCTGCATCCCATAGCTCGCCGTTAGGCCTTTGGTGCAGCCATTCAAAAATAACAGAGCCTTCTTTTTTCGCTTTGTTAATATAAAAATGTGCTTTATCTAAAGATGGTGTACCGTCATATTGATACTCAGGGGAATTCTGAATTGGTGTATCTTTTAATATATCTTCTCTTTTATGATATCCGTATATTTCAACTGCCGCCTGATTAATATCAATGATTAAAAGTGTCTCAGGTTCCAATACTGCCATTGGAATCATTGACTTTTCGAATAGCCTGCTTCGGAATTGTTCATTTTCTATAACGACTTCTTCTGCAAATTTGATTTCCGATAAGTCGATTATCAGCCCGCGCAACCCTACCGGTACATTGTTCTCGATAATCGGATTCGAAAAAACCCTAATCGGGAATACTGTTCCGTCTTTTCTTAAGGTATTATACTCGTATGTTTCATTTATTTCTCCCTTCAACGCTTTTATATAGTTTTGCTTTAATGTTTCATGCTCTAAAGGCAATAAAACATCAATGTATTTCATTCCTTTTGCTATCTCTTCGGGAGTGTAACCGAACATGGAAAGAGCCATCTTGTTGGCATAAGTTATTCTTCCATCCAAATCGGTTTCGAATACCCCTTGGGGCAATAGTTCAAGGGTGTCTCTGTATTTCTGCTCGCTCATCTTAAGTGATAATTCAACACTTTTTCGCTCCTGGATTTCGACATTGGCCTTTTCTATAGTCAAATTATGTATCCTGATTATATTATAAGCAATGATTCCAAGAAAAACCATCGAGAAGGAAGAGTCGGCTATATAATCGAAAATGGCACTGTCGGTAAGATTTAATTCTCCGGCCTTTATTAAAGAAAGAACTATAAGAACCAGTATATTGGCCAGAATATATGTTAAAACATACCTCATCTGGTTGAAAAAGAGCGGTATCAGGCCAATAGCTGCAAAGATAAATGCAATTGTATCAAGCCGGATAAATGTGTCGCTGTCTGTAAAGAAAATAATAAACCATATACAGGCAAATGAAAATATTATCAGAAAGTTGGCCGATAACAGATAAAACCCCTTGACTAACAAATACAGGCAGAAAAAGTAAATGACAATTAACAGTAGCAGGGGAATGATTATATCC
>DAINRZ010000027.1:0-15079 GCA_036741575.1 Kapaibacterium sp. (SeqCode) | reverse complement strand
CTTAAAGGGTTATTCCGGGACAAAAGCCGGAGCCGGGTTCCAATACTAATTGTTTTAGTTTTTCCTGAACGTTTTCCATTCTTCTGTTGGCAAGTTCCGAGCCTTTGATATAATGGCACTGATAATCGTCGCCATATTTGCACCCGATAAGAATAACGCCGTCGAATCCCTGCGAAAGCGAATCGGCAATCCAGCTTGTATTAACCGAACCCAGGCACCTGACAGGTATTATTCTGATGTGCGGCGAAAACTGAGCGTGTTTGCCGGCGGCCATATCCAGCGAGGGATAAGCGTCGTTTTCGCAAAGGAAAGCTATTATCCTTGGGGTTGCTTCGCCGTCCTGCTCCTCGGTGGGAATATAAATGGATTTTATCATTTGCGACACAATGAATACCGAGTAGTCCTTGAAACTGATTATTCGCTCGGGGCAAGCGCCCATGCAGATACCGCAGCGGCGGCACCTGTTGGGGTTGTATTTGGGTGTGCCTTTGGTATCTTCGTCGAGCGAGCCGAACGGGCATTCTTCGGTGCAGCGTTTGCATTGCGTGCAGCGCTGCAGGAAGAATTCGGCAAAGGCCTTTTCTCCCGAGCGCGGATGCACTGCAGTGCCTGCATTTATATTCTCTATTATCTGAATTGCTTTCATCGCTGCCCCATAAGCATCATTTTTGGATGAAGCCGAATCCATGGGGCTGCGGGCTACACCGGCAGCATATATTCCTGTCCTGCGGGTTTCGTAGGGGAAACATATATAATGAGAATCGGGGAAACCATATTTAAGGGTAGGCATATCAGGGCCCTGCCTGTATGTCAGGTTTAGTATATCCAGGTTCTGGGTTTCTCCTTCGGCAGGCTCGCGGTCGGGCATCATAGTGGGTACCATACCGGTAGCCAGCACAACCATATCGGCTTCCACCCTGATTTCACGGCCCAGAAGGGTATCGTCGATATTTACAAAGATTTTATCGTCGCCGGCTTCTTCCATGCCTGCAATCTCGCCTTTTGTCAGAAAAATATTGTCCTTGTTTTGCACATGTTTGTAGAACATTTCGTATTGGCCGGGAGTCCTGATGTGCTTATAAACAATGTAAATATTTGCATCGGGATATTGCTCCCTGTAATACAATGACTGTTTAAGCGAAGTCATACAGCATACCGACGAGCAGTAAGGCAGGTGCTCGGGGTCTCTTGAACCGGCACATTGTACGAATACAATATTTTTTATTGGTTTGCCATCGGACGGGCGGGTGAAAATACCTTCCTTGGCTCTTTGCTCCAACTCGATGTTGGTAACGACATTTTTGAATATGCCGTAGCCGAGTTTATCCAGCTTGGCAGCATCGTATGGCCTCCAGCCCGTTGCCTGGATAATTGCGCCTGCCTGGAATTCCAAAGTATCGCCGTTTCTTTGTGCAGTGACGTCGAACATCCCTGGCTGGCCCGATGTTTTCAATATTTTAGTCCCGGTAAACACCTGTATATTGGGGTTGGCAGCCACTTCGGCAATAAGCTGCCCGCATTGGTTGGGCTCCAGTGATTTATAGGGCTCGCTCAATGGTGTAAGTTTATGCAGTTTCCCGTAAAACCCGCCTAAGGTATCTTCTTTTTCGACGATGACAACCGGATAGCCGGCCCCTGCTGCAGCCAGCGCTGCGTTCATACCTGTCACACCGCCGCCAACTACGAGAATGGTGGAAATATTGTCCAATATCATAGGCTCGGGTATCAATGCTGCATCTACTTTGGCAACACCCATTTTTAAATAGTCGAGTGCCAGGTCCTGGGTATGTTTATCGTTAGGTGTATGTGTCCATGCCACAAGCTCCCTAAGGCTGATTCTTTCGGTAACTATTTCGGGGAATTTAAACAAATCGGTGTGGTAACGGGGCGAGCTTGCTCCTATAACAATACCGTTCAGGCCCGATTCTTCAATGTCTTTTTCGATTTGTGCCCTACCGGCCGGAGTGCAAAGGTCCTTCATTATTTTTGTAACGGCAACTCCGCCGAGCTTGCCTGCTTCTTCGGCAAGTAAATTACAGTCGATAGCTTCTCCAATGCCATAACCCGAGCAAATATATACGCCAATATTTTTGTTCTCTGCCATATTATTTACTCCTCTTTAAGTTGATTATAGCTTTCATAGCAGCGCCTGTGGATTCCTGCACCGAAGCGGCAACGTCTTTAGGCCTAGTGCACACCCCGCAGCCGTATTGCCCCGTGTCGATATCTGCCCTAATAAAACCGTTTCTGTCGAGCAAGGACTTGTCGATTTTCGCGGTATCGGGTTTCATGCCGGTCGAGAGGACAACCAAATCGGCCTCCAGCTGGTTAAGGCTTCCTGCCAGGGTATCTTCGGCCTCTACGGCAATTTTGCCGTTGTCGGGATTCTTGAAAATCTTAGCTACTTTTCCTCTGTGCAGGAATAATTTATCATCTTTTTTACTTTTGGTATAAAAATCTTCGAAAATCCCCGTTGCCCTTATATCGATATAAAAGATATGAACATCGCAGCCAGGAATTTGCTCGCGGATATACTGAGCCTGTTTTAATGCAGCAAGGCAGCATATTGACGAGCAGAACTCGAGGTGTGTTTCGTCGCGCGAGCCGGCACACTGGACGAATACAACGCTTTCGGGCTGCCTGCCCGAACCCGGGATGAGTATTCTGCCTTCGGTCGGCCCCAGTGGCGAAGCAAGCCTTTCCATCTCGACGTTGGTTATTACTTCGGGGTATTTTGAATAGGATAAGATATCTATATTCGAAGCGTCGTAGGGTATCCATCCGGTGGCCCATACAACTGATTTTGCCTCGAAGGTATAATGTACCGTTTCCTGCCCCAGGTCTATCATATCTTTGTAATTGGCTGCAAGGAAACGCAATTCTTCCTGTGTGCATGCATCTTTGTCGAGCAGGTAATGCTGCGGAAATGAATTGCAGTATGGCCTGTAAACAGCTTTTGATTTGTTTAGCCCGAAATTAAAATCATTTTTTCTTTCGATGCTTATTTCGTTGATGTACTCATCGATTTTAAGGCAATCGTCTTTGATATATCGGGGCTTAACCACTATTTCGGCAATAAATCCGCTTTCTTTTTTATCGACGGATTTAATTTCGGCCATTGTGTAAAGGCTGATATTTGAATTTTCGCGAAGGCGGCGGATGTTTATCTCGAGCCCGCACGATGGCGGGCAGAGCTTCGGGAAATACTGATTCAACTGCGCTACCCTTCCGCCTACATAAGGATTTTTCTCAATCAACACGACTCTGTAACCGGCTTCGGCGGCTTCGAGGGCTGCTGTCAGCCCCGATATTCCTGCACCGACCACCAGTAGGTCTGTTTTAATTGCTTTTTGCTCCATTTTTGGTCTTTCGTATATATTTTGACTATGTACTTTATATTGTTGCTACTTTATAAACCGTAACAAGAAATTTCATATTAGTTCTATAAATAAATTAAATGAAATTATGACACGGCAAGGCATATTGCAAATTAAAACATCTTATTGTATTCCCGTTGTTGTAAATAAAAGAGAACGTGTAAGATTATGAAATTCAAAGCATTAATAAACAATCCCTAAGCAAGCTTCGAGGTATCTCTGAAGAATATTCTGCTAATCGAAGCAAGATTCGAGGAATCAATTCCACAATGTGGGATTAAATATTTGCCAGTTATTGATTTTCATATTTCTTTTTATTTATTTGTGATGTGATAATTAAATTCACCCTTTAAGATAATATCTTTCTTGTCGATTATTATCCGAACAGAGAGGATAGTTAAAAAATGAAAAATTGCATGATGAAGAGATAAGTTCAGGGGCCAATAGACATGCATTGATAAAACGGCGGCTATCTGCCATTTTTGCATAGCTTTCCGTTCGATGAAGTTTTATAGCTTGAATCGGCCCCAAAAGATATTTTAGAAGTATTATCGTACAAATGAACGGGTAATGAAAGAAAATTTGTATAGAACCATTATTGAATCTGCGCCTTTCGGATTTGCATACCACGAGTTGGTTTTTGGCGAAAACGGAGAGCCGGCCGATTATCGTTTCATCGAAGTAAACGATGTGTTTTGCAAAATTGCGGGAATGGATAAAACAAGCATCGAGGGTAAGACTGCAAAAGAAATAATGAAGGATATGCCATGGGCCGAGCAGGAGAGAATCGAATTTTATTGCCAGGCGGCCCTGAACGGCGGGACTGTTGATGTTGTGCAATACTCGGATGTTCTTGAAAAATGGTTCAACGTTCAGGTAGGGTCTTCCGAAAAGTATTCGTTTCATACGATTTTTACTGAGATTGCAATGGAAACAGGCAGCAGTACTGAATATACAAAAGTAAACGATGAATTCAACAGAAAAGCCAGAGATATTGAATATTTGAATTCACTGTCGTTGCAGCTTGCCGAACTGAAAGCAGGCGAAGACGTAATTTCTGTTATTCTTAGCGGCGTTAAAAAATATACGGAAGCGCAACTTGCAGTTTTTACAAAATACGATCCCTTGAAGAAAGTACTGATAATAAAAAAAATTGAAGCCGAAGGCAAGCTCCTGAAAACAGTATTAATGATAGCAGGTAATAAAATTACAGAAACCGAATCCCCGGTGGACGAAGCAACTTATCAGCTAATTGCCGGCAATAAAATCGGATATGGCAAAACATTTACCGAGGTTACGTTTGGTGCAATAACCGAAAAGGTCGATAAGATTATAAGAAATTTAACCGGCTTATCCGAATTTTTCGGTATATCGCATTCCTTCGAAGGTGTTTTGTACGGCACAACTATGTTGGTTTACAAAAAACATCAGAACCTGCCATCTCCCGATTTTCTAAAATCATTCGCTTTTATGACTTCGCTGGCAATAAGGAGGAATATTGCCGAAATCGAGCTTCGCGAAAGCGAAGCAAAGCTGAGAGAAATTACCGATAGTATCAATGATGTGGTTTTTACGACTGACCTAAACCTAAAAACGACATACGTAAGCCCTTCGATTAGAAGGCTAACGGGCGATTTGCCCGAAATGCACCTTAAGAGAAGCCTCGAGGAAAAATTACCACCCGATTCCCTGATGATTATTCGGGCAGCTTACTACGAAGAAATGGCGCTAGAAGAAGATCCGTCGGCCAACAAATCCAGAAGCAGGATAATTGAAATCGGCCATTATACATCTGATGGGAGTATTATCCAAATTTCAATGCATATTTCCATTCTTAGGGATTCGCAGGGAAAGCCGGTTGGTTTTCATGGGGTAGCAAGGGATATAACTGCAAGGAAACAAGCAGAGGATAAACTAAAAGAAACCGAAAAGCTCTACAGGCTGATAGCAGAAAATTCGACTGACCTTATTTATGTTTATATGCTTGTGCCACACCCGCATTACGAGTATATTTCTCCTTCTTGCCTGCAATTACTGGGATATGAGCCCGAAATTGGCTATAATAATCCTTTTGCCTATCATGAATTTCTTGCAGAACCAAAGAATGTCGATAATTTTACAAATTTCCTTTTAAATGATGACCCAAACCAAAAGCCTATTGTGGAAAGATGGAAAAGAAAGGATGGTACTTTTATATGGGTCGAGCAGTCTATCAGCAGGTATTATAGCGATGATGGGAATATAATAGGTTTCCAGAGTACCGTCAGGGATGTTACTGATAGGAAAATGGCCGAAGACGAATTACGGATTTCGCAGCAAAGGCTCAGGATGTTCATCGACTCCAGCCCGGATATGTATTTTCTTAAAGATATAAGCCTTAATTATTTATTAGTGAACAAAGAAAATGCAAGGTTTTTCGGCCTGCCCGAGGATGAAATAATTGGCAAAAAAGACTATGACCTGATGCCGGAGAATTCCGCAAGGAAATGCGAATCGACCGACCTGCAGGCTATTAGTGAAAATAAAACTATTGTCTCGCAGGAAGAAGCAGGAGAGAGAATATTCGAAACAAGGAAGCTTCCTGTGCACATCGAAGGCGAGATAAAAGGTGTAGCCGGTATTATCAGGGATATAACCGAGCAGAGGAATGCCGAGGAAAAACTAGCCGAAAGCGAGCTGATGTTCAGGGAATCTATCGATATGCTTCCTATGGGTTGTGTTATAACCGACAGCAGCGGAGATATTATTTACCTTAATATAATGTTCACTGAAATGCTGGGTTATACTCTCGAAGACATACCCGGCAACAAAGATTGGTTCGAAAAAGCCTACCCCGATAAAGATTATCGCAAATATGTTTTTGATAAATGGAACGAAGATTTGTTTCGCCTGAAATCCCCTGCCGAAAAATTCATTCCGTTTGTGTTTAATGTAAAAACAAAGGATGGCAGGACAAAAGCCATCGAATTCCGCCAGTCATTCTATGGTAAAAGGCTGCTGATTTTGATGAATGATATAACCGACAGCAGGAAAGCTGAGAATTCGCTTCGGGAGAGGGAAGAACAATTCAGGGCACTGGCAGAAAACTCCCTCGATACTATAATGAGGTTCGATAAGGAGTTAAGGCATGTTTACGTTAATCCCAACGTTACCATTCAATCAGGGATACCGGCAGGGGAATTTATCGGTAAAACCCACAAGGAGCTGGGCTTCCCGGACGACTTGATTGATTTATGGGAAAATACGCTGATTTCTGTATTTGAAACTGCCAATGTACAGAGAATCGAGTTCCAGTTGCCTAATGGTATTTGGATTGACTGGCTATGCGTTCCTGAATACGGGCCGGACGGCAGCGTGCAGTTTATAATGACTAATGCAAGGGACATAACAAACAGGAAGCAAGCAGAAGAAGAGCTGAATAAAAATAAAGCCATGCTCAATCTGGTGCTCGACACAATACCTCAATCCGTATTCTGGAAAGACAGAAATAGTATTTACCTCGGCTGCAATAAAGCATTTGCAAGGGATGTCGGGATTGATGATCCGGCTTTAATAACAGGAAAAACAGATTTCGACCTGCCATGGCCGAAAAATGAAGCAGAAGGGTATATTGCAGACGATAAGCATGTATTGGAGAAAAACAATCCCAAATACCATATTATAGAACCATTGCAGAGGGCTGACGGTTCCAGGATATGGATTGATACAACCAAAGTACCGCTAACGGACCCTAAAGGCTTACCATTTGGCGTTCTGGGAATTTATTCTGATATTACTGAGAGCAAAAGAACTGAAGAAGCTCTGCGCGAGAGCGAAGAGAAATTTAGTAAAATCGGCAATTCTGCACTCGATGCTGTGATTTTGATAAATAATACAGGTAAGGTCGAATACTGGAATCCGGCCGCCGAAAGGATTTTTGGTTATACAGCCACGGAAGTTAACGGCAAATTTGTCCATAATCTGATTATGCCGGCTAAGTATATGAAGAGATTCGAGAATGCATGGCATTACTTTATGATGACAGGCGAAGGCAGTGCAGTTGGTAAAGTATATGAATTAATTGCTCATAATTCTTCCGGTACCGAGTTCCCAATCGAAATTGCCCTATCGTCCATGAAAATTAGAGGGAATTACTGGGCATTGGCTTATATCAGGGATATTACCGAGAGAAAATCTACGGAAGAAGCACTCAGGCACAGCGAGCAAAGTTTGTCGGACATTTTCAATACGGTGATCGATGGAATAATATATACAACTCTTGACGGCGATATAATAACAGTCAACCAGTCTTTAGATAAAATCCTTGGAATCGGCAGAGAAAATATTGTTGGTAAGAATATAGTTGATTTAGTCAATGAGATACTGCCTGCTAACAGCCAGGAAATTATTCTCCCTAAAATTCGGGATATTATACATGGGCAAAGTTTCCAGCCGTTCGAGCTGGATTACAGGGATAAAATACTCGGGATATCAGCTTCGATAAATTCTGAATTAGGAAGATTGACAGGTGTAATCCGCGATATTACGGAAGCTAAACTTGCAGAAAAAGCGCTGCGCGAAAGCGAAATGAGATTTAAAGCGCTTCATAATGCATCATTTGGTGGCATAGCCATTCACGATAATGGAATTATCCTCGAGTGCAACCAGGGATTGTCCGAAATGACCGGATATTCTCCGGATGAATTAATTGGAATGAACGGCTTGCTACTGATATCCGAGAAATCCAGAAATCTGGTAATGAATAATATCAGGAGAAAATTTGAGAAACCATACGAAGCTTTTGGCTTGAGAAAAGACGGAACGGAATATCCCCTGAGGCTCGAAGCCAGGAATATCCCTTATAAAGGGCAGGAAGTAAGGACTGTTGAGTTTAGGGATATTACCGAGCAGAAAAAAGCAGAGTCTGAACTTAGGCTGAGCGAGGAACGATTCAGGACTTTTATCGACCATTCCTACGATGCTGTGTTCATTCATGATATCGACGGAAGGGTGACAGATGTAAACCAGACAATGCAGAAAATGTACGGAGTTAGCGCCGAAGAAGCCGTGCAATATACTATTGCCGATTATACCGGCCCCGAAAGTGATATGAGAATTGCCGCCGAAAACTGGAAAAAAGTAATGGCAGGCGAGGACTGTCTTTTTACTTGGCAGGCCAGGCGGCCAAAGGACGGATTTTTTTTTGATGTGGAAGTATATTTAACTAAACTGACTATTGCCGATAAAGAAATAATTTTTGCTAATGTTCGGGATATAACCGATAGAAAGAAAGCAGAGGCTGAATTAATCAAAGCTAAAGAAAAGGCCGAGGAAAGCAACAGGCTGAAATCTGCGTTCCTGGCAAATATGAGCCACGAGATACGTACGCCAATGAATGGAATACTTGGGTTTATGAGCCTTTTGAAGCAGCCCGACCTTACCGGCGAGGAAAGGAATGAGTTTATCGAAATAGTTAATGCAAGCGGGCAAAGGCTTCTGGATACTATCAACGATATTATAGAGGTTTCGAAAATCGATGCAGGACAGGTATCAGTTCATGAGTCATTAGTGAATATTAATGATATTCTTAATTTCCATTATGGATTTTTCGAGCAGCAAGCCAAGGAAAAAGGAGTCGCCCTCAGGCTTAATGCACCAGAAAGTTCGGGGGAATGTATTATCTATGCCGACAAGCATAAACTGGAAGGCATTATAACAAATCTAATTAAGAATGCAATTAAATTTACAAACGCGGGATATATCGAATTTGGATGTAAATTCGATGATTCCTGGATTAAGTTTTATATCGAAGATACCGGATTGGGGATTCCGCCGGACAGGCAGGAAGCTATTTTTGAAAGATTTGTGCAGGCAGATTTGCAGATAACAAGGCCTCACGAAGGCTCAGGATTAGGCTTATCGATTGTTAAGGCTTATATCGATCTGATGGGTGGAGACATCAGGGTTGAATCGGCCCCTGGCAAGGGAAGTAAATTCATTTTCAGGATTCCTTACAAACCATATGTTATGGGGAAAAAGGCAGCAAAAGGCAAAAATGCTGCAAATATTGACATATCAGGCCTTATTACGGTATTAGTTGCCGAGGATGACGAAACCAGCTATCTTTATTTCGAAAAAATCCTACGAAAAGAGAACATAAGATTGATTAGAGCAAGTAACGGCGAAGAAACAGTTGCTGCAGTTAAAAACAATCCCGAAATATCAATGATACTACTCGATATAAAAATGCCCGGAATTGACGGCAATGAAGCCGCCAGGCAAATACGGGAGTTTAACAAAGATATAATTATTATTGCACAGACTGCATATGCCCTGCCCGGCGACAGGGAATCTGCCATCGATGCGGGATGCAATGAATATATATCCAAGCCGGTAGATATAGACAAGCTGAAATCCATGATTAACCAATTTGTTAAATAATCATTTAATCTGTAAAATTTCTTTATTATTATAAAAAAAATATTTATTTTTCATTAATATAAAATTAAATATTAATGAGGTGATTATGAATATGTTTTCTCGCGGCAATCTATCTCCAATTGCCGGATTTGTCAATGCAATCCTGGTTATTCTGATTATCTTAAGCATAAATGCTTATGCAAGGCCTGTATTGCCCGAAACTGCCCGCCAGGCAGCCCTGGGTTTCATTGATGAAAAGAGTCCGCTGCTTTATAAAAATATGGACAGTAATCAAGGGGCCGAACAGCTTAGCTTGCTGCATATTTTTACTTATTACAGCGCTTCTTCGGGATTTAACAATGCCCTGTATGTTTACGGATACCAAGAAGGCAGGGGATTCGTTATTGTGTCCGGCGATGATGTAACAGTGCCCATCCTGGGGTACTCTTTCGATTCGGGTTACAATCCCTCGGATATGCCTCCGCATGTACTCTACTGGCTGAATTCCCTCAAAGACGAGGTGGCTAGGCTGTCGGTCGCAGTGGAGGCTGCCCCCGAAATTGCAAAGCTTTGGGACAGGTATATCAATTACGGCAAAATCAAAAATAACAATCCTGCAGCCAGCACCGAGAAGTTGGCAAAAGTTGATCCCCTTGTGGCTACACGCTGGGACCAAAGCCCTTACTATAACCAATTATGCCCATACGATAATAGTTACAACGACAGGACTGTCACCGGGTGCGTGGCAACCGCCATGGCTCAGGTGATGAAATACAATAAATACCCTGCCAAAGGCACCGGCTACTATTCATATTACCATCAAAGATACGGAAACCTGTCGGCAAATTTTGCGAATACAACATACAACTGGAATAACATGCCTGTTTCCATCAATAGCAATAACGGCGATATTGCTACCCTGATGTACCATTGCGGTGTCAGCGTCGATATGAATTACGGCGTTGCTCAGACTGGCGGCAGCGGAGCGGCAGGCGGTATTACCGTTCATGAATCCATGAAGAAATATTTCGGCTATCCCGAATCTGTCAGATTCGTTAAAAAGCGTGATTACAACGAACAGGATTGGAAAAACCTGCTGCGCAAAGAATTGGACGAAAAAAGGCCTATGTACTACGAAGGCACAGGCGATGGTGGTGGCCATGCTTTTGTACTAGACGGCTACGACGGAGATTATTTCCATTTCAACTGGGGATGGTCGGGGCAATTCGACGGATACTTCCTTCTGTCCAGCCTTATTCCGGCTGGCACGGGCACTGGCGGCGGCGGCGGTAATTTCACTAGCAACCAGGCCGCGGTGATAGGTATTGTGCCGCCCGGCGGCGGCGGCGGCGGCGGCGGCGAAGACCCCAAGAAAGCTAAAGTAGTGCTTAATTCTTATATTTATGTTTTGACGGACCCCATTCTTGTAAATGGTGAGCTGAAAGTGAATGCAGATATATGGAATAATTCGCAGAATACATTCAAAGGGAAAGCCTGTGCTGCTTTGTTCGATTCCGAAGGGCAGTTTGTCGATTATATTGAAATAAAAACCGGCCTTGAATTGCTCCCCGACTATCACTACACCAATGGGCTTACATTCACAAAGGAAAATCTTTTCGGCGTTTATCCAGGAAATTACTACATCGGTATCTATACTATGCCCGAAGGCGGCAACTGGGAATATGTCAGTTCCGATAAATTCACAAGCTTTGTGCAGGTTTACTTACAGGCAGGCTACTACAACACTGTTCTTGGATTGTACAAAGATACGGAGATAAGCAATCCGATTTATATCGGCAAGCCGTTCTCGGTAAAATTTACACCTGCTAATTTCGGCCAATATACATTTACTGGCGATTTGTCGGTTGATTTATTCGATACTGAAGGCAATTTCTTAAAGAATATTGGCACCTCGGCGAATTTCCAATTAACCTCGAACTATTATCAGGACATGAATATCCAGAACAGCGGCCTCGATATTGCTAAGGGGAAATACCTGATTGCTGTATTTGCAAGGGCTTCGGGCGGCAATTGGGTATTGGTCAATCCCATGAATTTCCGCAATCCTGTTTATGTCAACTTTTCTCTGCCGCCTCTCCAGGCTGATAAATATGAGGCCAATAACACTGAAGGCTCGCCATATAAGTTTAATATTAGTTTCAACGGCAGCAATGCTGCATTCAATACCGAAGGCTCGAACCTGCATGCCAGCACTGATATCGACTATTATTCCATTACACTACCGGCTGGCTATGATTATAAAATCAAGCCGAAAGTGCAGGATTATTATTCTGCTGATAACGGGATAGACTACAGCGGCGATGTAATTTTCTCCGTCAAGGATAAAACTAACTGGTCTGAAGTTTGGGATGATTACCCGCCTGCCGACTTAGTAATTAAAAACGGTGGAACAATACTATTTAAAGTACAACCATACTACGAGACCGAATCAGGCTCTTACAGGCTCGATGTCAACATTGTCAGAACAGGCACAGCTTCTGCCCGGGATTATGAAAATCTCCCTGATATTTCTATAATACCTAATCCATCTCCTGGATTGTTCGACATAACACTGCCTTTCGGTGCCGAATCCGTGCAGGTGGTCGATGCGGCAGGCAGGATACTGAAGCTGATTACGGGAGATAAACTCGTTTCGGGCAGGCTTCTGCTCGATATGTCGGAATATGCCCAGGGTGCATATTACTTGATTATCGCCAGGAATGGCGCTGCCGAAACAAAGACTTTGATTATTGAAAGATAAGGCTATGACTGGTAAACGTTTTAAAATTCCGCGGCGCAGCGCTGCAGCGCTGCTCGCGGCGATACTGCCGCTGTTGTTGATAATTGGCTGCTGCAACTGCCCGAAGGGAAGCGAGGTGTCGAAAGATGCGCCGCGGGTGGATGCCATAAGCGAGGATGGCGGAGCGCGTATGAAAAAGCCTGTAATAGTCTATAAAACAAAGGCTGATTATTCTAACTATGTCCCGGTAATGCTTTCAGAGGATAAGTCCCTAATAGTATCCTATCCGTCGCTTGGGGATATATTCTACGAAGGCAGGCTTGCCGTGCCTACTAAGCTGCGCGACGGCTACCTGCTGGATAACCGCGGTATTACTTATAATTCCGGCTTTTTAGATATGACCTATTTGGAATACTCCGAACTACCCGACACCCCATCGCCGTCGGAGCTTAACAAAAGGCTGCTCGACAGGGACCCTTTCCTCGAAATATGGTTGTGCGGCGATCGCGAGTCGCTGAAAGACCCGGTTGCCGAGCTGAATGAGATGATTGGCATGGGATTCCCGGGCTGCAAAAGGCTGAAATAGTTTTTTAGTGCATTCTATTCAATACCACATTGTGGATTTGATACCCCGAAGCTTGCTTCGGGGTTGTAAATTCAGCCTTGTCTTATTCTTCAGGCTCTTTCCGATTTTTCTTCTTTACCATTGCAGCTGCAACTGACAGGCGTGTGCCGGATATCCTGAAAAGGCTTTTGCGGTTTTCGTCGAATGCCAGCATGGCTGTCGAGCTGCCACCGTCGAGATTTACGGCGTCACACGCCCCGAGCGATTTCATTATGTGAGCCAGGTCGTAGAGTGAAGCGCCGCGTGTGCTGTTGCCCTTCCTGCCGGTTTCGACGACTACAAAATAGACTTTTGTTTTGTCTTTATTTGTTCCAACGGCCGTGCGGCGCATTGTAGTTTCGATAAACTTCTTGTTTTTTAGCTTTTCTGCCTCCAGTTCGGGCATGGCATTACCCTCGCGAACTATTCGCGGCGAACCACAAATACCGTTTACGAATACAATGTTATCGTAAATGTGCGTCCTGTAAGCGATAATCAAGGTATCGCCGGTGCGAGGAATTTTGGATAGGTCGAAATCGCTGCCGAGCGAAATAATGCATCCCTTGACGGGCATTCGGCAAAAGCCGCTTTCCTGTACCGATTCGACAACTACCCTGAATTCCCTGTTGACAGCAGGATGTGATAAGTACTTACAAATTAATTTTACTCTATCCACTTCATTGGTTTGGCCGATAAGAAATTTTTTTGCTTTTGCTTCATCAGTCCTCGATTTGCGGGCGCGAGCCCTTGCCTGGGCATCGGTAACGTAAGGTACAATTTTCCCTGCAAATCTGTTATAAATTATGATCCCTTCTTTTTGCCTTCTCAGGTTGACGTTATAAACCCTGAAAATCCTGCCCTTTTCTGTTTTTATAACACCGTCGAGCTTGAATGAATCTATATAAAGCCTGTTTTTCTCATCGAAAAGTGCGCTTGTCCAATGCTTAATTGTACTCAGGTAAACAACTTCGCCGTCCTGGATAACCGGGCCTATAGGATTGTAGGAATACGCCCTCCAGTAGTTGGCGTTAATAATACCCAGGATAGTGTGCCCGGTGGAATCCTGGTATCGGTCTTTCATATTATAGATGCTTTCTATGCCGCTGATTAGGCCGTCGGCTTTCAGTACTGTTATATAATAATCAGGATTATTTGTGCTTAGTTCGAGCACCTTGACGGAATGCCTGACGTCGGCATTTTCTACTATTTCGCCAAAAAGCCTGACAGGCATACTGCTCGCGCTGTCCCTTTCTTTTGATGGGATGGGGCTGCCCGCCGTGTGAACAGGCAAATCCACCGAGGGGAGAAAAAGCAGGGTTACCAGCGTAAGTACTGCCCCTGCCAATATCGATTGCATTATTATATCTCTTGCCGCCCTGTTCATATCATTTATAATACTTGGAACAATTCCTTTTATTGCAAATAAAGGCAATAATTGTTAATTGGCAATGAATTTTCGGGTATTAGGCAAGTAATACCATTATTAATTATTGATGTCCGAAATGGAGGGCATAAATGGTCAAGCACCACGCGCTTGCGCACAGGTGAGGGGTTCCTGCTTTATATTTCATTTGAAATCAGACCATTCTGATTACGGAAGTCACAACTCCCCAAATCTCGAAACTATCTGTCTTTTTTACTTCTATAGGTTTGTATTTGTCATTTTCGGGTGTCAAGAATACAGAGTCGGAGGTGATTTTCAGCCTTTTAACGAGTAATTCATTGTTTACCGAGGCTACTACAATCTTGTTGTTTGCTGGTTTATTGTTTTTATCGACTACAAGAATACTGCCCGAACTTATTCCCGCATTGACCATGGAATCGCCTGTCACCCTGATAAGGAAAGTGCCCGAAGGATTTTTGACAAGATGGTCGTTGAGGTCGAGGCTGCCCTCCGAGAATGTAAAAGCATACCTCGACAGCACATTGGCGCTGCCGGGTATGTAGTTCCGGCCGGCA
>DAINRZ010000026.1:0-15272 GCA_036741575.1 Kapaibacterium sp. (SeqCode) | reverse complement strand
TTTTCAACTAATGTTTCGGGGATAACAAGCATAATTATTTCGGTTGATTATTTTTTCTGATAGAATAAAGAAGATTATCTATTGTAATGGATACAATGCCAGGGCTTTCGCATACAGAACCGGATGCATAATTGGCTAGGGCTGCAGATTCCTTGATAGAGGCGCCGCCTGCGATTGCTGCCGAAAGTGTGGCAATGGCAGTATCGCCTGCACCTGATACGTCGGCAACATTACGTGCCCGTGTCGGCACCGATGATATATCACCATTGTTTTCGAACAGCATCATTCCGTCTTTGCCCAGAGTAAGCAGTACGTAGCTGCAATTCAGCCTTTCCATAAGCTCCCTGCCGGTTTTGATAACGTCTTCTTCGGTTTTAATTTCCATTCCCAAAGCCTTCGAAGCCTCTTTTTTGTTTGGTTTTACCACCGTAACATCCCTGAAAAGAAAGAAATTATCGAATTTTGGATCGACAAAAACGGGAATATTATTGATTTTGGCAAAAGAGATTATTTCATAAATAAGAAATTCCGTTATTGTTCCCTTGTTGTAATCTTCGAAAATAATACCCGCAAGGTTTTCGGTTTCGTTTATTGTTCTTATGATAAAGTTTTCGGCCATGGAATCGATTTTTTCGCGCACTTCAACGTCGAGCCTTGCAATCTGCTGGTTATTGCCGATGATGCGCGTCTTTACAGTAGTCGGCCTGTTTTTGTCAGTAAAGAGCCCCTTTGTGCTAATGCCTGCCTTTTCCGAAATATTTGAAAAAGTCCTTCCGGGTTCATCATCGCCGATACATCCGCACAAAATTGGCTTGATGCCGAGCGATTGAAGGTTGTGGGCCACGTTGGCAGCGCCGCCCAGGTGGAATGTTTCTTCTTCGAGGTCTATCACCGGCACAGGCGCTTCGGGCGAAACTCTGCTGACAGAACCCCAAAAGTAACGGTCGAGCATGACGTCGCCTATTACGGCAATTTGTTTTCCTTTGCAATTATTAAAAATCTCTTCTGCTCTTATATCAGTCAAATTTTCCATATAAATAAAATTCCTATTAATAAAGATATTCTAAAAAAGGAAGCATAGCGGCAGCTTTCCGGGCAAGTATATCCGGAAGGCTTCCGGAAAGGATGGTTTTCTCATCAAGCTCGCAATAGAGGATATACTCCTTTAGCCTCAGCCATTCTTCTTTCGGGTGGTCGGCGGGGAATCCGCGAGGCACTCTTTTCAGGCGCTCCCCGTCTAAGATTACTGGGTATTCCTTTTTCAGGGCTTTATTATTGAGAATAGTTTCGAGTTCTTCGTAATCATCTACTATTTTATCTCTTATTCTTTTGAGGATTTCTGCCGTTGGCATATGAAGCCCTCCGGCAACAAAATGCGAAGCGCCTGGCTCTATATGAAAATAAAAACAGGGAGCAGTCATATCCCTGACCAGCGAATGTACGGGCGAAAACGGGAAAAGCAGGCCCATATTAGTTTTGTAGGGTTCCTTATTCGCCGAAAAACGAATATCGCGGTTAATCCTGAAAGTCGAAACTTTTGGATCGGAAACCAGGGGCATACCGAGCGCCGAGAACTTTTCGGACATAATACCGAGCAATTGAGCAACCGGAGCCTTTACGCTTTTCTCGTAAGCGCTTTTATTTGCCGAAAACCATTCCTTATTGTTATTTGTCTTTAGATTCATAAAAAAATCCAAAAGTTCCGAAGGAATAGAAAATGAATTTTCATTTTTATTTTTCATTATTATATATAGTTTATTGTAAAAAAATATTAACGCTAAATAAATTAAAATAATTTAGAAAATGAAAAACATGAAAATATATTAATGAATTGGCGAATATTCGACCTTAATAAACGCCCGATATTGAATTTTTTCGGCATTCCGATACTTGTAGATATACCCTGAAGCAAAAATTAAATGTAACCAAAAAAAACACTAAAAAACAAAGTCTCATTCATTTGGGAATATTATGTAAACGTTCCACGTGGAACAAATCCATCTCAGTATAGTTTCAAAAATAATTGCTTTTTATGATTATAACTTTTAAAGGAAGTAAGTAATTTTTATTAAGTATAAGTTAATGTTATTCTATTTCAAAAGGAAGCAAAATTAAGAAAGCTTTAGGAGTAACTCTACAAAATAGAATAAAACTCATAATTCACTTCAAGGCATAAATCAATCGCTTCTTTAAATCTCTCAATCAAGGAGCCTAAAGATTTTTCTTTGGTTGGCATCCTTTAAGAGCCGTAGCATCTGCAAGCAAGTTCTACTTGTATATGAATTAGTGATAGGATTTCAAATATATTATTATATAAATTTTTTAATCTACCTCAAATACAAAGATAAAATTGATATATCCGAAGCGGAAACGCCGGAAATCCTCGACGCCTGGCCAAGAGACTGCGGCCGTATCTTAGATAATTTGTCAAGGGCTTCTGCCGATATGGATGAAAGTTTACGATAATCAAATTTCTCAGGTATTCTCTTATTCTCGTTTACTAAGAAATATTCGATTTCTTTCATTTGTCGGGCAATATATCCTTCGTATTTAATTTCGAATTGCACCTGGTCAAGAACTTCCGGATAGCGCAAATACTTTTCGAACGATGTGCCGTTGTTTTCGGCAATTGCAAGTAAAGAGGCAATATGTACGTTACTTCTTTTTGCTAAGCTGTATAAATCAACAGTTTCGTTAACAGGAGATTCTGATACGCTTTCGAGATACGGATTCACTTTTTCCTGTTTCAGTTTTACTACCTTCGAAAGCTCGAGTGTATTTTCAACAAGCTGCTCTTTGTATTGATAATCTTCATAAATGTGGCGAGGTATTAGGCCGAACTGATAGCCATATTTCATTAGCCTGTAACACGCATTATCCTGCCGAAGCAGCAGCCGGTATTCAGCCAGGCTGGTGAATATCCGATAGGGTTCGTCGGTGCTTTTATTAACCAAATCATCGATTAAAACACCGATATATGATTCGCTTCTCTTGAGTGTAAATTCACCTTCGCCTTTTATTTTTAGCGCTGCATTGATACCTGCTACTATTCCCTGAGCAGCAGCTTCTTCGTAGCCGGAGGTTCCGTTTAGCTGGCCGGCAAAATAAAGCCCTTCTATATTTTTAGTTTCAAGTGTAAACTTTAGCTGATAGGGGTAGAAATAATCGTATTCTACAGCATAGGCAGGGCGTAGCATTACAGCATTTTCCAAACCCTTTATAGAATGAATTCCCTTTAGCTGGATGTCCTCGGGCAGGCTTGAGGAATATCCGTTCATATAAACTGTATTAGTGTTCAAGCCTTCGGGCTCGAGTAATATTTTATGCGTAAGTTTGTCGGCAAAGCGGGCAACTTTATCTTCGATAGAAGGGCAATAACGCGGCCCGGCACCTTGAATGACACCTGTGAATAACGGAGAGCGTTCAAATCCTCCTCTTAGAATATCGTGTGTTTGTTCAGTTGTACCGGTCATCCAGCAAATCATCCTGTTTCTTACTTTTGCGGTTCGAAACGAGAATGGTTTGGGATCGTCATCTGCATAAGCCGGCTCGATTTTATTGTAGTCTATCGAGGAGTCAAGCAAGCGGGGTGGTGTCCCTGTTTTTAGCCTTCCGTAATCCAGGCCCGCGGTTTCTTTTAATTTATTTGAAATATGTTCGGACGGCCTTTCGCCATATCTTCCGCCATAGCTTATTTTATCGCCTGTGTACATTATTCCGTTCAGGAATGTGCCTGGGCACATTATTACAGCTTTTGCACACAATTTTTCATTTCCTTGTGTTATAATACCCTCGACACTGCCGTTTTCAATGAGCACTTCCCATGCAGTTTCCTGGATTAAGTAAAGATTTTTTGTTTTTGCGAGCAATTCATATACATAAACGGGATAAAGGTCTTTGTCTATTTGTGTACGCGGCGACCAAACAGCAGGCCCTTTTGATCGATTTAGCATTTTAAAATGCAAACCGGCTCTATCTGCAAGGAATCCCATAGCACCACCGAGGGCATCGATTTCTTTTACAAGGTGGCCTTTTGCTGTGCCGCCGATAGAAGGATTGCACGAAGGCCTTCCCATGGCTTTAAGGTCCATTGTAAGAAGTGCAGTTTTCATACCCATACGTGCTGCTGCATAAGATGCTTCTATGCCAGCATGCCCTGCTCCAATTACTATTATATCGTATTTATTATCTATCATCTATATTAATTCAATCCATTCTTAAATGTTCCACGTGGAACATTATTTGCCTATACAGAATTTTGAAAATATATTATTTAGAATTTCCTCGTTCCAAGACTCACCTGTGATTTCACCAAATGTCTTTATTGCCCTTCTTATATCAATTGCAATTAATTCATTTTCAAATCCATTTTCTATTGCTGCTATTGCATTCTCGAGTTCTTTGGCTGCTTGTTTAAGCAATAATGAATGGCGTTGGTTAATCAAAATATCTTTCACACGCTCAGAGCTTTTCTTTGCTTCGCTTCCTATGCGATTTTTTAGCTGATCCAAGCCGATGCTTTTTTTGGCAGAAATATAAACGGCTTCGAAATCATTAATATCAAATTCTTCTACTTTATCAATTTTATTCTGAACTAATAATATCTTTTTTCCAGGATATTCTATTTTCAACGATTTGACTAATTTTTCTGAATTACTTATAGAAACGCTCATATCATTTATTATTAGTATCATATTAGACTGTTCAAGTATGTTCAAAACCATCTTAATACCTTCGAGTTCAATAATATCGCCGGTTTCCCTCAGCCCTGCCGTATCTGCAAGCCTTACAGAAATGCCGCCGATTACAAGGTTTTCTTCTATATAATCTCTCGTTGTGCCCGGTATATGGCTTGTTATCGACCTTTGCCTTCCCAACATAGAATAGAAAAGCGTTGACTTACCTGAATTCGGGTAGCCTGCTATCCCAACGAAATATCCAGATCGTAGAATCTCAGATTCAATAAATGATGTTGTAAGGTCATTGCAGAATTTTAATGTTTCATTAATTTGTTCTTTTATGTCATCTTTTTTCGCAAAAACAATATCTTCTTCGATAAAATCCAGTTCCAATTCCAGCAAAGATGCAATATTAAGCAGTTTTTGCCTGAACTGGCAGAGCCTTTCGGTGAATTTGCCGTTTAACTGCCGAGCAGCCGTTATTACTCCGGGCACAGATTGCGTATGGATTATATCAGCAACAGCTTCTACCTGTGTCAAATCCATTTTGCCGTTCAGAAATGCACGTTTTGTAAATTCTCCCGGCTCGGCTAACTTACATCCTTTTTCAATAAGAGTATCCAGGATTTGACTGTAAACAAACACACCGCCATGGCACCCGATTTCAACAGCATCCTCACCGGTATATGAATTTGGAGCAAGGAAAATTGAAACAGTGACATTATCAATTAATGCATCATCATTATAGAATTTTCCAAAGTAAATCCTTTGCGCCTCAGGAACATTAAACCTCCGGCTGCCCAAAAAGCATTTTTGTGCAATATCTATAGCCCTATCGCCGGAAATCCTTATAACGGATAAACCGGCTACGCCAGGAGGGGTTGCCAGTGCTGCAATTGTTTCTGCCACAAGTCTTTATTTATTTGTTAATAATGCTTATTTTAGATTATTTTGACGATAGAATAAAAATAGTAATGTATTATGGATTATGATGTTGTAATTATTGGCGCAGGAGTTGTGGGATTAGCTTGCGCTGCCGTATTATCCCAAAAATATTCAGTGATTGTACTCGAACGCCACGAGTCATTCGGTAAAGAAACAAGTTCCCGTAACAGCGAAGTGATTCATGCGGGAATTTATTACAAAAGCGGTTCGCTCAAAGCAAAGTTATGTGTTAAGGGTAATAAATTGCTCTATGATTGGTGCCGCGATTACAAATTGCCATTCAGGAAGGCAGGCAAATATATTATTGCTGTAAATCCCGATGAAGAAGAAATACTTGAAAGCCTATACCGGCAGGCTCAAAACAATGGCGTTGATGGTATTCACAGAATTACAGCAAGTAATTTTAACAATGTTGAACCTAATGTCCGTGCTTCTGCTTCTTTGTGGTCTCCCTCTACAGGCATTGTTAATTCACATCTTCTTATGCAAAGTTTCGAAAACAAAGCTATAGCCAACGGCTGCGATTTTGCATATAATCATTCTGTTAAGGAGATCGTAAAAAAATATGGAGGGTATTCGATAAAAGTAACAGACACAGAGAATAATTATTCGATAATCAATTCCGTTTTTGTTATAAACTCAGCCGGACTTGACAGCGATACAGTTGCCCAATCGGCGGGTATCGACATCGATAAAGAACAATACAGGCTAAGCTATTGCAGAGGGCATTATTTTAGGATAAAACCCGGTAAAAGCAGCTTGGTAAACCATCTAATATATCCAGTCCCACCGGCGGATGCATTAAGCCTTGGGATTCATATTACTCTCGAACTCGACGGCCAGCTAAAGCTTGGCCCCGATACCATGTACATGCCTGATCGGTTCAAGGACTATTCAGTCCCTGATGAACTAAAAGATAAATTCTTTTCTTCAGTATCAAGATATTTAAATGGGCTTGAAATAGATGACATAACACCAGACCAATCCGGTATCAGGCCAAAGTTGCAAAAAGCAGGCGAACCGCCTAGGGATTTTGTTATACGTGAAGAATCTGGCAACGGCCTGCCTGGATTAATAAATCTGATTGGTATTGAATCTCCTGGGCTTACCGCTTCGATTGCAATAGCTGAATACGTCTATAGCTTATTGTAACTTTTTTTTATGTCTGTGCCATCATTTGAAAATGCAATCTAATTTATCACCGGTTTTCTTCAATAATGATATGCCGCTTGTTTTCATCTGTATTATCTGATTTAAATCTAATCGAATGCCCTATCCCCTCGAGAGTTCCAAATGATTTTTCTGCCCATTCGATAATCTTAACTGCATAGCCCGATTCAAGCAACTCGCTGATTCCTATAGTATTAAGTTCGTTTTCGGATTTTATTCTATAAAGGTCGATATGAAAAATGACAATATCTTTTCCATCCATAAAACCATTGTACTGGTTAATGATGGTAAAAGTCGGGCTTGTAATCATTTCCTCAACTTCGAAATAATCGCAGATACCTTTGACAAAGTTAGTTTTGCCGGCTCCCAGATCGCCATACATACAAACAATATCACCTAAAACAAGCTTTTCTGCAAATTCTTTCCCAAGTTCTATTGTCTCTTCTTCGCTGATCGTTACATAATTTGTTATATTCATAATCACAAAGTTAGCAAAAAGTATGCAAATCTTGTGTCCTATCTTTTATTAAGCGAAATTACAGGAATAATTGTCTCCTCGAGCGAAATGCCTCCGTGCTGGAAACTGTCTCTGTATTTCTGCAAATAGTGGTGGAAATCCGTAGGATAAACAAAATAGTAATCTTCTTTTGCAATTATGTTGTTGATAGTAATGCCGCCCCTTGGAAGTTTAAAATCCTCGGGATTTCTAACCATCATAGCATGCTTTGCTTCTGCTTTTACGTTTTTTCCGAACTTATACCTGAGGCATGTTGTGGTTTCTCTGTCGCCAATTACTTTTACGCCTCTCATGCAGCGAACAGATCCATGATCTGTAGTTATAACAATATTAATATCTTTATACTCCGAAAGAGTTTTTAGCATCCTGAAAAGGCTGGAATGCTGGAACCAAGAGCGTGTGAGCGATCTGTAAGCCGATTCGTCAGGGGCGATTTCTTTGAGTATTGCATAGTCAGACCTTGAATGAGCAATCATATCGACGGCATTAATCACTATAGCTGTTAAATGGTTTTTTGCATATTTAGCAATATCAGCTTCTATTTTTCTGCCGAAATCAGTATCATGAATTTTAATATACTGTATCTGGTCGTTAATTTTAATTCTTTTGCGGCGCAATTGCTCCTCGAGCAGTTCTTTCTCGAATGCATTTAATTTATGGTCTTCGGTATTAGCCTCGTCCATCCACCATTGTGGGTAATGCTTTTTTATATCGATAGGGAACAGCCCGGCAAATATCGCATTCCTCGCATATGGAGTGGCAGTAGGAAGTATTGAGCAATAGAATGATTTTTCGAAAGAGTAATAATTCCTTAGCAATTCTTCCATAATAAGCCATTGGTCGAGCCTCAGGCAGTCGATAACAAAAAAGAATGTTGGCTTGCCGTTTTTCAGTTTTGGCACCAGGTGTTCCTGCACAATGTCGGGCGAGAATAATGGTGTTCTTTCATCTTTGTTATTAATCCACTTAATATAATTATCCTCGAAATACTTGGAGTATTCTATGTTGCATTCCCTCCACTGGTCTCTTAGTGTCTGCTCGAAACCAAGGTCAGGATACCTGTCCAAATCCATAGAATAAGTAATAAGTTTCTGGTAAATCTCCAGCCAGTCGTACCAGTCGAGTTTATCGAAAAGCCTTCTTGTAATTTCGGCAAAACCCATAGTATAATCCTGGGTGATTTTCTCTTGTCCTATTCTCTGCGATTCGAGGAATTTTTTACATGCTGCAAGTATCTGTGCTGGATTGACCGGTTTAGTAAGGTAATCGTCGATCTTTTTGCCTATTGCCTCCTCCATAACACTTTCGGCTTCGTTTTTTGTAACCATTACAACCGGTGTCGATTGATCAATTTCCTTAATCTGCGGCAGAGTATCCAATCCGCTAATTCCAATCATGGATTCATCGAGGAAAACTAATCCGTATTTTTTCTCCCGAACCATTTCGATTGCATCCTCGCCGTTTGTAGCTTTGTCCACTTCGTAGCCTCGCTGCTCCAGTAAAATTATATGGGGCCTCAGCAATTCTATTTCGTCGTCAATCCACAGGATTCTGCCTTTGCTTTGTTCCATTTTATCTCCAATTTATTGTTAGTTGAAACTTAGACGTTATTAAAAGGAATTATTTTTATTAGTATTTACAAACATTTTTTTGTAATTTTACAATGCAGCATAAATGGTCTAACCATCGTTTGTGCTTACGATTATTTGTTAATTGTAGGTATGGATGCGAATATTTGTGAATATATCCAGTAGAATAATTATGAGCAAAAAGCTTGTAACGGCAGCTCTGTTGTTTATTTTGTCGGTTGCCGCCCGCAGCCAGGTTGTGGCGCCTCCTTATGAATATGGCTCTTATAGTATTGGCCGATGTTACGATTACTATAAAGCCGGGCTTTTAGACGAAGCCGAAGAACTTCTAAGCAAAGCTATTGAAAATTTTCCGGAAACGCCTGCCTACGATTTGGCAGTATTACTTCAGGCAAAAATCGACCTGGCAAATAACAATTATAACCTTGCAATACAAAGGCTTACTATATTTATAACCGAAAGGTCGAATTCTTCGCTTGCTCCTCATGCAGCACTCGAAAGAGCTTATATGGCATTCGAGAAAGGCAAGTATAAATATGCCGAGAAGTATTTTCTCGAAGCTAAGAAATTAGCCGACGCCGAATTTCTTGAAAGAGAAGACAGTTCTTACAACCTGTTAGCACATTATAGCGTCTTTTGGCGTGCTGTTTCTCTTGCCTTCGACAAACGGCTTGAAGAATCGGGAGCTGTTTTCAACGAATGTGTTACATATTACCGACGGGGGCCTTTTACCGACGATGCCCTATTTGCCCTTGGGCTTACCGAAGAAATGAAAGGGCATTACAGAATTGCACTGACATACTATAATACTATCGAGGCCAACCACCCGTTTTCTAATTCCATTGTTGCCTCGAAAATCAGAGAAATGAATAATTATATTATGCTGAGGGATGCCAACTCTGCGCTGCTTGCATCGGAAAAAGCAGGAAGGATTATTAAAAGTATAACCGATAACGATTCGACGGCACAGGTTTACGAACCACAAAGCTATTTTGATACTGCGCCAGCGGAATTGTTGTATCTGAAAGGCGAAGCATATAATATTGCTGCCAATTACACAATGGCAACTGAGCTTTTTAATGATTTTATTGCTAAGTACAGCGGGTCGGGATTGATTAGCCTTGTAAGGCTTTCGATGGGCTGGGCTTTGCTCAACCTGCAAAACTACTCGGAAAGCATTAAGTATTTCGATATTATTATTTCCACTATCGAAGATGAAAATTCAACTGTTCGCAGCCTGGCGGCTCTCTATAGGTCGCTTGCGCTAAAAAAATCGGGCAAAGCTGATGATGCCCTGCGCGAGCTTTCGGCTCTCTCGGTGCAGCCGGGATACCCATATTCAGGCAATGTGCTGCTGGAACTTGGCCAAATGTACTACGAAACAGGCGATTTCAGCAATACTGCAAGAGTATTGGAGCGCGGCCTCAGGGAATCGAACAGCGAGCTTGTATCGACGAAAATCAATTTGCTGCTTGGTGCGGCCTATATGGAACAGCAGCGATGGTCCAAAGCAGTGCAATGCTATCAGGATGCAGGGATGATTGCCCTGAAAAGCTCGTATATTGCCATGCCGCAAAGAGACTGGTATATTGCCGAGGCAAACCTGAGAATGGGAATTTCGCTTGCCAACGGGGGCAATTTTACACAGGCAGTGCCGCCCCTGCTCAAGTTTCTGGTGCAATACCCCAACGACAAAAAAGCCGACGAGGCTGCTTTCTGGCTGGCAGAATCATATTACAAATCCGATTTGCTTAATAATGCCATTGAAACTTACGACAACGTTCTGGAAAAATTCCCCCTGAGCAAAAGGAGGGAAGAATCCTGGTACGGATTGGGATGGTCGTATTTCAGAATGAAGAAATTTAAGGAATCGGGAGAATCATTCGGCAAAATGCTTGCAGAATTCCCCGAATCGAAATACAAGGTAGAAGTGCTATCGAGGCAGGGCGATGCTTTCTATGTAAACAGGAATTATAAAAAAGCCGCCGAAGCCTACGAAAAAGCCGCAAAAGCAGGCCCTAAATCCGACGAAGGTTTGTATTCTTCGTATCAGCAATGCTATGCCCTATACAAAAACGGAGATTACGAGAAAGCAATTACGGCTCTGCTAATGTTTGCCCGCAATTACCCCGAATCGTCTTTTTCGGATAATGCTCTGTACCTGGCAGGCTGGATAAGGTTTCAGCAAAAGAAATTCGCCGAAGCAGCGGAAGATTTCAAATACCTGATTAATGCTTATCCCAATTCGCAGCACCTTGCCAAAGCTCATTATGCCATAGGCGATTCGTATTACAACCTGAAAAATTACGAGGAATCGATTACTTCTTACAGGAAGGTTGTCGATGAGTTCCCCGACGACCCTCTGGCCCAGGATGCCATGAGAGGAATCCAGTACAGCCTGAGGGGTATGGGCAAGGATAACGATGCCGATACAATCAAAACTAAGTATGTAGAACTCAATCCTGAATCCCTGTTTGCTATCGAGGATAAATTCAATAAGGCACAGGATAATTATGTAGGCGGGAAATTTAAAGACGCCGTAACTGAATTTAACGATTTTGTTAGTAAATACCCTGAAAGCGAATATACACAGGAAGCTTATTTCTGGCTTGGCAGAAGCTACCTGAACCTTGGCGACCTGGAAAACGCCGGCAAGGCATTCATCCAACTGAGGGCAAAATTCCCCGACAGTGAATTTACACCGCAAAGTTATATCGAAGAAGCGGTTGCCCTGAAGAAGCATAATAGAATCGAATCGGCCGATTCGCTTTACGGGTTTATTGAAAAGGCATACCCCGAAAGCCAGGTGGCAGCGCAAGCTTCGTACGAAAAAGCAATGATAGTTTTTGCCAAAGGGGATACCCTGGCTGCGATGTCTATGTTCAGGAAGATATCCGACGATTATCCCGACATGCTGTTCGGCGACAACAGCAGAATGCAAATAGCGCTCTATTACAGGTCGAACGAAAAATACGACAGCGCCATGGCCGAATTTGAAATACTTGCAAAAAGGGACGAAAATCCGCTTCTTTCATCGGAGGCTCAATATAGGATAGGAGAAATCCACCTGAGGCAGCAAAAATGGGACGAAGCACTGAAAGCATTTAAGATCATTAGAGACCATTATTCGGAATTGCCCGACTGGTACCAACTGGCACTGCTAAATATGGGCGAATGCTACGAAAGGCTCGATAATACCGAAGACGCCGTTAAAACATACCATTCGCTGGTAACGCTTAATCCCAACAATGAATACGGAAGGACCGCGGCAAAAAGGCTAGAAAGGCTGAAAGATAAATAAGTTAATAATAATTAATAAATTATAGATAGTTATGAAAAATATATTTATTATTATACTGTTAAGCTTTAATGAAATTATGAGCTTAGCTGCACAGGAAAGCGCAAAGGGCAATCTTGAACTGCCGCCGGTGATTATCGAGGATAAATCGGGGCAGCTTCAGGTGCGTGCCGGTTCCAAAAAAGACCCTAATAAGACATCCGGCCTCTCAGGCAAAGACCTCGATTCTCTTAATTCATTAGAAAAAGAGAAATCTTTTTTGCTCGCATCAAAAAAGCTACCGTCCCAAATCAGGGTGGAAACATTTAGGGATGGATTTCTGAGGGCGCAGTACGGAAGGTTTAACACTCCATCTATCGATTTTGGGTATGGATTCAAAACAGGCGTTACCGACGAATATGATTTTTATGTTAACGGCGGAATGGATATGAGCGACGGCGAGACAAAAAATTCTAATTACAACAGGTTTTATGCTAATATTAATAATGTATATATTGCCCCGGACAAATTCTGGATTTTTGGCGGCAGCCGCACTAAAACCACTCTTCATATGGATAAAACCGAATCGAACCTTTATGCTGCCGATTCGGCTGTTCCGCGCCGTGATTTGCTTAATATTAACCTTACTATGGATTCCGACGGATTTTATTCAGGTGTCAAGTTCGAAACAGGGCTGGGGCTGAAAACCATGAATCTGGAAAGCGGCACTGCCAAAGCTTTCGATAATTCGCTCGGCGGATACCTGAATGTAAAAGGTTACATTGGCGATTTGGAAGCAGGCGGCAGGGCAAATGCCGAATTTCACTCAGTAAGGGGAGACCTGGTTTATTTTGGCCAGGCAGTGGCAACATTGAATTATTTTGTACCAAAAGTATCCATGGTTCTATTCGGTGGTTTCCAGATAGCAGGCCCAACAGAAGAAAAAACCAGGAGCAGCCTGCTGCTGAATGCCGAACTGGAATATAGGATAAGCCGCTTGCTGACATTAAAGGCGTCAATTTATAATGGTTTGGATAACCTGACACTTAGAGAATATCTAATCATCAATCCTTATGTTGCCTACAATTCCCCAATAGACTTTAAAAATACCAGAAATATCAAAGGTTATCTATATATACACCCGACCGCCGAATTTACCATTGCTGCAGGCGCCCTAATAGGAGCAAATGAAAGAGCTCCGTATTTTGCTAAGAACACAGATGGTTCTTTCGCTATTAACTATGATAAAACAAAGGAATTTAAGCTAATAGGAGAAATAGACTGGCATTTATCCGGCGACGATATTCTGACGGGCAATTTGGCACTCGACAGAACAACAATAGATAGCACCGGGAAAACAATGCCGTATGTGCCCTGGCTGAAACTTACCGGAGCCTATAAAAGATATTGGTTCCAAAAAGTTGGCACCGAGATTGGGGTAACTTATTTTGGCACAAGATATGCCGATAATAAAAATGATAATGAAATTGATGCGTTTATTAACCTGAATGCAAAAATTGATGTTAAATTTTCTGATACCTTTAGCATTTTTGCTAAATTTGAAAATTTGTTGAATTCGGACGTATATGTCTGGGAAGGATATAAAGAAAGAGGATTGTTTGTTTCGGGCGGCATTTTCTGGACTTTCTAGAAAAGGTTTTTTTCACTAATGCCGGGATTTTGATATGGCAAAGCTTTCGGGCAGTTTGAAAGACGAAGAAGTATTCGGCGGTTTTGATTCCGACCCGAACGACGATACTTTTATGCTTGCAAGGGAAATGGACTATCCCGGTGATATTCCCGATTTCGATACTCCGGCTGTACCCGAACCTATCAAAAAGGCTGCCGAAGAAGAACAGTTAGAAGTAAATTACGAGGGCGTGACCAAAGCTCCGATGATTTCCATGGGAGACCAGCCTGGCGCCGAAAGCGTTTGGGATATGTTCGACAGTCCGGCCCAAACAGGCGCAAATCCCGCTCAACCCGAACAAATCGATGCTCCTTCTTCTGCAATCGATGACGATATTAGTTTAAATGATATAACTGACGAAAATATTGATGCCGGCGCACCCATAGCAATACCCGAACGAGAAACGATTGAGAAAGAAGAAATTCCTGTCTCCGAGAATGATATTATTGTTGACGAGGAAAATGATTGGGCAAAAGATGCCAGGACATCAGATGATTCAGCAACTGATTCAGAATATGAAGGTGATACCATTGACCGGGAGTTCCTGAATGAACCTGAATCAAATGAAATTGAACCTGATCAAGAGGAGTTATTCAGATCTGAACAAGATTTGCCTGTTGTAGAAATTGAAACGCCAGACCAGGACGAAAAATTTGAAATTGCGGTTAAGGAACTCGACGAACCCTCGGAAGAATCGTTGAATAAAAGTATCGATAACATTGAAGAATTTGAGGATATTAGCCTCGACGACAACTTCAAGAGACAATTGCTCGAGGATCTGGAAAATAGCAGGAAAAAGAAGAAAAAGGGAGAACAGGAAGAAGTTATTGTTAAAAAAGTCTCCCTTTCCGAAGAAGAGCCTGTAACAGAAAAAATAACTTTTGGCGACTACAAAGCCGACCATCCCTCTACTTTTGGTATCGAGGGCGACGAAGAAGAGGATAATCTTGAAGAAGATAATGATAAGAAAAAACGATTTGCTTTACCGTGGAAATACCTGGCATATGCAGCAGTTGTAGTTTTATTGTTAACGGGAATTTCGATTGGGGGCTATTATATAATTACACAAACTGACTTATTTACAGCCAAGCTCGCTGAAGAAACAGAGCAAAAGAAGGAACAGACTGCCAAAGCTGTTACACCCCGCAAAATAGCTGCTAAGCCTGTGATAGTTCTTGCAAAGGCCGAGCAGAAACCTGAACCCAAACCGGATACTGCCCCATAGGTAATTGCAGCCGAAGAAATTCACATGCCGGTTAAACCAATGTGGGAAACAACTGATTTGCCTGAAGAAAAAGAATATATAATTCCACCCAAAAAATAATAGCCGCCGTTTAAACAAATTACAAATACCACAAAACATGTATCGACTTTTAAACAATCTCCATCATCGTCAAAGGAGCAG
>DAINRZ010000025.1:0-15333 GCA_036741575.1 Kapaibacterium sp. (SeqCode) | reverse complement strand
CCAACAAAAAATATGTAAAGGTCTTCTACAATAAAATCAGCCATATAGAAGCATTAAAAGATTATGTCATTATTCATTATGAATCGGAGCGGTTGCCTGTGTCTGTCAATCTGAAGGCAATTGAAGGCAAGCTACCCAAAAATAAGTTTATTAGGATTAATAAATCTTATATAATTAATATTGATTTTGTGAAGAGTATTGATAACGATGTTATTCGATTGTTCGGCGCTGAATTCTTTATCGGGGATAATTATAAAGATAACATGATGAATATAATAAGGAGTGTAGGATTGATTAAGCGAGATTATTGAATCCACTTGAATTATATCAGGTTTAGCAAAACTTAATATACTGCTTTTTGATTAAAACCATGTGAAAAACAAAGAATCCAATCCATTAAGGGCTGATTGGGCAAAGGCTCTGATAATAATAAATTTGTTCGGATGGTTATTGTAATAATATTAGCCTTGATCCCTTAAAACCTAAAAAACCAACCACGCCAGCTTCTGCCACCAGCGCTAAGCCTCAGCAGGTAAGAACCTGCGGTAAAGCCTGTGATGTCGTATTCGTAATAGTCAGTTATTTCACTTTTATGCAGCAGAGCGCCGTCAAGGCTGAAAATTTCCATTGACAGGCCTTCATTTACCTTTTCGGCATTAATAATAAGCTTGCCAGACGAATACTTTATTTCGGCGCTTATTTCTTGCCTGCTGTTGATTTCATCGTAAACCGGATTAATTGCCTTTGTGGTGAACGACCAGATATCCGACCAGGGCCCCTCGCCGCCCGGTGCCTTTGCTTTCACCCGCCAGTAATACTTTGTGCTGTAGTCGAGAGGATTGTTCATTACTTCTGTCTCCTTCAGCATATCACGCTCGGCCACATCTGATGAAAAGTCCTCCCTGGTGGAAACTTGCAGGTAATAATGGCGGCAATTCACGGGTTCCCAAGCCAGTTCTGAACTCAGAAGAATATCTTTAGCGCCGTCGGGCGGGCTGATAAGAGTAACCTTTCGGATACCAACACTAAAGGTCTTTACATCAGACCATGCGCTGATAAGCGTATCGGAATTGACCTTGCTAAGCGAATAATAGCGCACGCGCCAGTAATACTGTGTTCCGTAGTCCAGTACGTGCAGTTTTATTTCTTTGTCTTTGATAAAATTACTGTCGTAAACTATGGAACTTTCTTTGAAAAGGCTGTCCGACGAAACCTGTAGCCTGTAGAATACGGAATTTTTTGGGGCATCCCATCTGAATGTTGTATCTGCCAGTACGTAGGCAGAATTATCCTCGGGGTATATCAGGATAGGCGAATCTGAAGAAGTATAGAACATAAATACCTTCGGCCATTCGCTTTCGTCGAACTGGTTAAACGCCTTTACCCGCCAGAAATATTTGGGGCGACCGTCAGAAATATCAATATCCAGGCTTGTAGTTAAAATATTCGGTATATCTGCCAATGCATTTGTGAAATCGTAATTATCGGAAACCTGTAGCCTGTATGACTGTGCCCCGGGCGCGGCTTCCCATTTCAAAGCGGCGGACTGTTTCAGATACTGAGAACTGTCCAGGGGCTCCAATAGCTTCGGGGGAGCCAGCTTGGTAGTAAATGACCAAATATCCGACCAACCAGTCCTGAAAGCGCTCACCCGCCAGTAATAGCGTGTAAAAATATCCAACTTGTCCTGCGGCTGCGATTCTACGGAAATATTCCGTATGTCGGCAACAACATCTGTAAAGGCTGTATCTTTGGCAATCTGCAGCCTGTAGGGATTTGCGAGTTTTTCCCATACAAATGTAACCGAAGAGCCATGGCCGATACTTTTGTCGGCAGGCGAAATCAAAGCAGGGCCTTTGCCGGCAGTATTGAAAGCCAGGACGTCCGACCACGGGCCATAGGTGCAGTTCACTTTTCCCCTTACCCTCAGATAATATTTTGTGTTATTTTTAAGTCCGAAGCATATCTGCCAGAATGTTTCGGCTGTAACGGCGTCTTCGAGAATCGAAGCGAAGTTGTCCTCGGAAACCTGGATATTGAATAGCTCAGCAGGGTCCGATTTATTCCACCTGAAAACTGTATTCTGGTTTACTTTATCAGGTAAATCCGAATTGGCGAGAAGCAAGGGCGCCTTCATATATCCGGGGGCAACAGTCCTGAATATTGAAGCCGAAGTTATATAAAGGTATCCATGCGGGCTTATAGCCATTTCCTCGATTATATTTCTTGTATAGCCAAATGTCCAGTCGAGCCAGTTTTGGCCGTTATCGGGCGAATACAGGATTTCCTGGCCGTCGGAAAGGTAAACCCATATTCCGCCGGGTGCCGATACTTCCACATGCTGGACGGCCGGTTTTTGCCTTCCAAAATTATAAATCCTATAATTATTCCCTGTGTCGTTCGAAATGAGCAATCCTTTATTGGTGGCGGCATACACATGGTTTTTGCTGTGAAACCTTATATCGTTAACAGCATAATTATTTGTAAGGATACTATGCCATGATTCACCCAGATCAGTCGAGCGCAGCATGCCTGTCCCGGAAGATAAGTAAATATGGCCGGCCGGGCTGAAAGCGGCAACTTTAATCGATTTATCGGATGCGGCAATACTGTCCCATTCACCACCTCCGTCCTTCGAAAGAAACAAAGCTGCCTGCTGGCTGCCCGAAGATATATTTAGCGCAGCGATAATGTATCCATTGCTACTTACCGATACAACCGAAAGGTTTTTGCCGCTAAAAAATGTTATAGCATCAACTAAGCTAAAATCGTATCTGGAAACATCTAAGCCGTCGGCCCTGCAAATAAATATTCTAAATGATGAATCTGCAGCCAGAGAATTAACTTTTCTGTTGTATGCCGATTTTTGCCAACTTATACCGAAATCTTTTGAATAAAACATTTCGTTACTGCCATTGCCGGATATAACCACACTGTCCTTTAATGCAATAAAAGGAGATAATCTCTTATTGAGAGAATAGACACTATCCGACCAGGAATTGCCATCGTTGCTATAGTGAATTCCCCTTCCCGGCATAGAACAATAAAGGTAACTATTGGAATTGGATACAATAGAATTAACTCCGCCGTTCACTCTTTTGTCGTCGGTTTTTTCCCAAGTATCTAAAACAGGTTTGTACCTGATTACTCCATCATTATTCGTTGCGGCAAAAAGATTATTGACACTAGTAATTGCCATACTGTTAGTTTGTTCGGGGTGGAGTGTGCTTCTGCCTAATTTTTGCCATGTTTTTCCAAAATCTGCCGAATGATATATCCCGCAGTTGAGTGTCGATACAAATATTTGGTTATTCTGGTTTTTCCTTATATCTGTTATTGTAAGGCAAGGTATACCACTCCCCGATTTAATCCATCCCGAGCCGGCGTTGGTTGTCCTGAAAAGCCCGCCGCCGTTAGTACCGGCAAAATACACAGAGTCGTTTAGCGCCAGCAGGCAGTTAATATCGCGCCAACAGAGGTTATAATTTACCGGAGTCCAGTTTTTGCCGGCATCGTATGTTTTAAATATTCCGTAACCGTAAGTGCCTGCTATCATAAATCCGTTTTTGTAAACGCTCAGGCATTTGAGTTTATTGTTATTAAAGAAATTAGTCAGAAGATTCCAGTTGTCGCCTTTATCAGGCGAAACGAATATGCCTCCGCCCCAGACGCCTGCATAAACGGAGTCCTTGAATCCGCTTTCTACTATATTAATGTGTTTCCCGGCAATAGAACCGGTAATTTCTTTCCATGCAATATCTTTTCTATATAGTCCGTCGCCCCACGAGCCAGCAAACACTACCTGATTGGAATCAATATTCAGCTTAAGAAAATCCTTACCGTTGGGGGATATAATCCTGTTCCAGCAGGCTTCCGGATAATCGGCAGGCAATACAGGGGCATATCCTGCATTGAATAGAATACATAATATGTAAACCAGTTTTTTCAATTAGTAAAGCTATCATTATAATCAATACTTTCAGCAAAATTAAACCAAATTTGCTTTACATTTATCATTTTTTAACAAATTTGAAACAAGCTTCCCAGCCGCCCAAAACAATCCTGTAAAAATACGTTCCTGCCGGCATTGCCGAAGCATCCCACCGCAGGTAGTTCCTACCGGGAGCCGAAATCCCCTCGAACAAATCCATTACTTTTGCACCTGTCACATCGATAATATCTATCCTTGTGTGCTCAGGCGCTTCTGCGCCCCATTCCAGTATGGCGCTCCCGAATAATGGATTGGGATATGAAAGTGGCTTAACAACTCGTGCTATAAATTCTTCATCAACGCCTATCCTTGTTGCTTTTGTCCTGAATTTCCACACAACCGACCAGGGGCCGGCGCCTGCGGAGTATTTGGCGCGGACGCGCCAAAAATATGTCCTGCTGGTGTCCAGGTCGGCAACTACCTTGAATGTATCTGCAATTTCGTCGAAAGTATTGTAAATATTACCGAATTCGGTATCGTAAGCAAGCTGGAGTTCATAAAATTCGGCGTTAGGCACCTTATTCCAGAAGAATTGCAGAGTTAGCTCGGAGTTCTCTAAATTGTCGCCGGGGCCTTTCAGGTATGTACGCTGAAGCTCGGTAGTAAATGCCCACGTATCCGACCACATGCTCGTGTCTTTGTTGACAAGGAACCGCACGCGCCAGTATAGCTTTTCGAAGTTCTTCAGGGTAGGCAGTGTGTAAGACTTCTCCGTCAGTTTGTCTTTCTTGTGCACTATATCCTTGAATTCGGTATCGCGGGCCACTTCGAGCATGAATTCCTCGGCATGCTTGGGGCCGTCCCACTGCAGTTTGACCGGGTTTGCCTCGCTCGGCGATTTGTCCGAAGGGCTAAGTAGTACCGGACGGCCAGGATCCGTCATAAATACCCACACATCTGTCCATTCGGAGTAATTGCTGCCCAGTTTGTAGCGCACACGCCAGTAATAATACCCGTAATCAAGGTTCTCGACTAATTTGGTAAATCCCGTAACAGAGGCATCCTCTAATAGTATGTTTTTGAAATCTTCTTCTTTCGATATCTGTATATGATAACCGTCAACAGCTGCCGGGCCTATCCATTCGAAATTTACATCGTTGGGCACGTACCGGGCATTGTTTTCGGGATACCTGAGAGCAAGCTCCGACTGGCTGATGGTAAAGCTGCGCACTTCCGACCAGTAGCCTTCGTTCTTTGCGTCCCTTGCGCGCACCTTCCAATAGTAAGTCTTACCTACCTCGTACATACCATAAGCGTGGCTGCTGTCGCCGGATGACTTCCCGTCGAACAGTACGTTTTTCAGGCCGGCATCCGAAGCTATTACCACGTTATACTCAGTGGCTCCTGCCACGGCGCTCCACGACAAAACAACATCGGCATTCTGGGTTATGGCTTTGTCGGTCGGCTTTTTAAGCAGCGGTGCGGCAAACTTTGTAGTAAATACCCAGGCTTCGGACCAGTCGCTGTTCGACATAAATGATTTCGATTTTACGCGCCACCAGTATTGTGTGCCCGTTGCCATTTTGCCCGAAAGGCAGCTTGGCAGCGTCAGTTTATCTTTGTCTAAGTAAATATCTTTAAACCCTTCGTCCTTCGATACCTGTATCTGGTATGTGCCGGCCTCGTCCACCTTGTTCCACAGGAAAGTAATATTAGTGTCAATCGAATAACTGCTGTCTTCGGGGAACTTGAGTTCGGGGGCAGCAATGACCGTAAAGAACGACCTGGTTTCCGACCACGCGCTTACCGATTTGTTGCGCTTGGAGCGTGCGCGCCAGAAATAATGCAAACCGTTTTCCAGCCCCTTGTAGATTCTCCATTTGCTGTCGCCTGTAACTGCGCTCTCGGCCATCTCCGAAAATTCAGCGTCGAGCGCCACCTGCACTTCATACATGTCGCAATTGGCAACGCTGCTCCAACTGAGCAACGGATGCAACTCCACCCCGCCTTTGTTGTCGTCGGGCACAATAAGCGCGGGTGCCTCGAGGTCGGTGCCCTGGATGCCGCGGTAAAGGCAAGGAGCCAGCACATAAATATCGCCTTCGTCGCTTATAGTAATATCTTTAATATACGATTGTGTCATACCGTCAATAACGGTATCGCATGTTTGCCCGCTATCTACAGAAATCAAGACTGAATTCGACATATTTTCCCAGACAATAGCATCATTATTTGAATTGACAACAATTTCTTTGAATGCACTGTGGGGCAGGCCCATATCTTTTTGAATCCATGAATTGCCCCAATTATCTGATTCATAGTAATAATCGCCATAAGTGGTATATATTTTACCGTTCCTTTCGTAAACAGGGCCAAGGTCGAATATCATATCTTTCTGGATATTAATCCAAGTTTCACCGTAGTTTTTCGAAATAAATAATCTAATACCTTCGGACGTGCTCATTTTCGCGTATAAGAATCCATTATTATCCCTGTATATATCCCTGATAATCGGATTGTTGCCTGTCATCATACCAATCATGCTCCAACTGTTGCCTCCGTCGGTTGAGCGCTTCACTACAGTGTCTGCAATATATATATTAAATTCATCGGCAGTTATGGCATAAACAGTATCGTTAAAGTCCAGTTTTGTCCAAGTGGAGCCGCTATTGAAAGAAACATAGGGCCCATTCATAGTAGCTGCATATAAATTGCCGGCAGCATCATGGCCGTAATCATTAACTTTAACATTGCATAAAGCACAATCGGACCATGTATTCCCCCTGTCTTTCGATATAAATATTCCCCCAATGGGAGAAGATGACAGTAATATACCTCCGGGAGCTGAATGTATGGGCTTCATTGTGGCAGTATCATAAAGCATTGTGTAGAATCCCAACGAATCAGTAAATTTTAAACCTTTATCATTACTCCTGAATATCCCTTTTAGCGGCCCAGCAGAAAAAACTTTTAAGTCGCTGGTAACAGCAACGTCATTTAATCCCGAGGTTTTTTCTGATGTAAGCCTCCATGGAGTTTCTCCAGGCATTCCGAGCATTAGGATATCAAACCTGACAGCCCCTTTTTTATACATACCTACCATAAAATTCTGATCGTCGAGTATTGCTATGCATTTGCCATAAAGCGGCATATTGGCATATTCATGGTAAAAAGGCTGCCAATCTGAGCCACCAGTATAAGAAACATAAATTCCGCCACCGTAAGTAGTGGTATATATGTTGTTATTCCATGTCAGGGCAAAATCAGTTATTACCTTGCTTTTAATGTTTTTTCCTACTGAATACCAACTAATGCCCCCATTAGTAGATTTATATATTCCATCTCCGTTGGTGCCTGCAACCACAAATGAATCTTTTGTGACGACAATACAATTTACATCGAGGTTAAAAATACCATCGGACATATTCACCCAGGTACTGCACCCGTCTATGGTTTTATATATTCCGCCTCCGTATGTACCCAAATATACTGTGTTATTGTTCGCTATACCGATTGCTTTTATATTCAGGTTTTGTATACCGTTATTTTTGGAAGTCCAGTTATTACCACCGTCAGTACTGACAAACAATCCACCTGAATAAGTCCCTGCATAAATTTTGCCATTTTTATCAATTTCCATACAATTGATATACTTATTTGCCAAGCCTGTTCCAACTTTTATCCAATTGCTGCCCTTGTTGGCCGATCTATAAATTCCATCGCCCCATACAGCAGCATATAAATTATCGTTTGAATCGACAGCCATGACTCTAACGTCGAATACCGTTGGCGAAGGAATCAGGTTCCAGTATTGTTCCTTGTGTACCTGTGAGCCAACCTCAAATACTGCCAAAAACATCAAAAGCAGTTTTATAATAACTTTAAAATTTAATCTTTCTATTGTCATTATTTCTCTCTGATAACAGTAATCAATTATTAAAAAATACACTGCAAACTACAAAATGTTTCAATACCGATGCAGATAATTCATAAAATTAATTCTCTGGTACGGATTCAAAGATTTAATCCCACATAATGGATTTAATTACCTTCCGCTTGTGGCGGTTAACTATATTATCTTAATTTAATACCCCGTTGCTTGCGGCGGGGTAGTTCATATGAATCAGTTTTAGATACAATTTACACTTAACTATAAAAGGCTGATTAAACAGCCTATTATTGTAATAAAAAATTAAAAAAATGATTATTTTAATATTTTATAGAAAACTTCCCTGTTGCCTAATTTCAGCCTGTAAAAATACGTTCCTGCCGGCAGGGCCGATGCATCCCACCGCAGGTAGTTCCTACCGGGGGCCGAAATCCCCTCGAATAAATCCATTACTTTTGCACCGGAAATATCGATAATATCTATCCTGGTGCTCTCGGGCGCTTCTGCGCCCCATTCCAGCACGGCGCTGCCGAATAAAGGATTGGGGTAAGAAAGCGGTATAACTACCCGCGCGATGTATTCTTCGTCAACGCCTATCCTTGTTGCTTTTGTCCTGAATTTCCACACAACCGACCAGGGGCCGGCGCCTGCGGAGTATTTGGCGCGGACGCGCCAAAAATATGTCCTGCTGGTGTCCAGGTCGGCAACTACCTTGAATGTATCTGCAATTTCGTCGAAAGTATTGTAAATATTACCGAATTCGGTATCGTAAGCAAGCTGGAGTTCATAAAATTCGGCGTTAGGCACCTTATTCCAGAAGAATTGCAGAGTTAGCTCGGAGTTCTCTAAATTGTCGCCGGGGCCTTTCAGGTATGTACGCTGAAGCTCGGTAGTAAATGCCCACGTATCCGACCACATGCTCGTGTCTTTGTTGACAAGGAACCGCACGCGCCAGTATAGCTTTTCGAAGTTCTTCAGGGTAGGCAGTGTGTAAGACTTCTCCGTCAGTTTGTCTTTCTTGTGCACTATATCCTTGAATTCGGTATCGCGGGCCACTTCGAGCATGAATTCCTCGGCATGCTTGGGGCCGTCCCACTGCAGTTTGACCGGGTTTGCCTCGCTCGGCGATTTGTCCGAAGGGCTAAGTAGTACCGGACGGCCAGGATCCGTCATAAATACCCACACATCTGTCCATTCGGAGTAATTGCTGCCCAGTTTGTAGCGCACACGCCAGTAATAATACCCGTAATCAAGGTTCTCGACTAATTTGGTAAATCCCGTAACAGAGGCATCCTCTAATAGTATGTTTTTGAAATCTTCTTCTTTCGATATCTGTATATGATAACCGTCAACAGCTGCCGGGCCTATCCATTCGAAATTTACATCGTTGGGCACGTACCGGGCATTGTTTTCGGGATACCTGAGAGCAAGCTCCGACTGGCTGATGGTAAAGCTGCGCACTTCCGACCAGTAGCCTTCGTTCTTTGCGTCCCTTGCGCGCACCTTCCAATAGTAAGTCTTACCTACCTCGTACATACCATAAGCGTGGCTGCTGTCGCCGGATGACTTCCCGTCGAACAGTACGTTTTTCAGGCCGGCATCCGAAGCTATTACCACGTTATACTCAGTGGCTCCTGCCACGGCGCTCCACGACAAAACAACATCGGCATTCTGGGTTATGGCTTTGTCGGTCGGCTTTTTAAGCAGCGGTGCGGCAAACTTTGTAGTAAATACCCAGGCTTCGGACCAGTCGCTGTTCGACATAAATGATTTCGATTTTACGCGCCACCAGTATTGTGTGCCCGTTGCCATTTTGCCCGAAAGGCAGCTTGGCAGCGTCAGTTTATCTTTGTCTAAGTAAATATCTTTAAACCCTTCGTCCTTCGATACCTGTATCTGGTATGTGCCGGCCTCGTCCACCTTGTTCCACAGGAAAGTAATATTAGTGTCAATCGAATAACTGCTGTCTTCGGGGAACTTGAGTTCGGGGGCAGCAATGACCGTAAAGAACGACCTGGTTTCCGACCACGCGCTTACCGATTTGTTGCGCTTGGAGCGTGCGCGCCAGAAATAATGCAAACCGTTTTCCAGCCCCTTGTAGATTCTCCATTTGCTGTCGCCTGTAACTGCGCTCTCGGCCATCTCCGAAAATTCAGCGTCGAGCGCCACCTGCACTTCATACATGTCGCAATTGGCAACGCTGCTCCAACTGAGCAACGGATGCAACTCCACCCCGCCTTTGTTGTCGTCGGGCACAATAAGCGCAGGTGCCTCGAGGTCGGTGCCCTGGATGCCGCGGTAAAGGCAAGATGTACCTAGAAAAATGTCGCCGTCGCTATTCACAGCCAGGTCCATAATTTCGGCCCTGACGGCACCTTCCCTAAGCGTATCGCAGGTCGTACCGCCGTCTGTGGACCTAACCACATATTGGCTGGAGCCATCGACCAATATCATATCACCGGATTTCGAGAACTGTATTTCGTTTATATTCGGGTCGGTCAATCCAAGGTTGGTGAAAGCCCAGTTTCCTCCCTGATTAGTAGAAATAATCATGCCTCCAATAACACCGCAGTACAGCTTGTTTTCGTGAATAGTCATATTTAGTACAAAGTAACTGTCCTGAGCTACAATTCTTGTCCATGTATCTCCGTTATTTACTGACCTGTATAGTCCTGAGAGGTTTGTAGGCGGATCGCCAGTACCAAATTTGTACATATTAGTATATAAATATCCGTTATCATCAATACAAATAAAAGTCAATTTCATTCCGTCCATGTAATGGCCTTTTATCGCCCAAGAATTGCCTCCGTCGGTGGATTTTCTTATTGCAGAGTCGGCAATAAATATTGTGGTGCCGGCTGCTGCAATTGAATACACAGGATTATTCCAATTTAATTTGGTCCATTTTTCACCTGCATCTGTTGATTTATACGGGCCAGATTCAGTTGCCGCATATAGGATTCCGTTTTCGTCAGAATTGTACATGTTAATTTTCACATTATCAAGTGCTTTCAGAGTCCATGTCACACCTTTATCAGTAGATTTATAAATTCCACCGGAAATCGAAGAAGAAAACATTAATCCGTTTTGATATGCAAACAAAGGCTTAATGCCTTTGTCGATAAACTCCTGATAAAATCCAATGGAGTCGGTGAATGTCATGCCATTATCTGTGCTTCTGAAAATTCCCACAAAAGGCTCGGCAATAAATATTTGTTTATCGGATGTGATTATAATGTCATTAATTCCCATAAATTTTTTCGAAGTTTTTCTCCAGGCGGTTTCTCCGGGGATACCTGCATAGAGAATGTTGAACCTAATCAAACCGTTATATTCCATGCCGATAATGGGATTCTGGTCGTCGTAGGCAGCAATACATTTACCAAATAGCGGCATATCTTTCATGCTGTGAAAGTAAGTCTGCCAGTCGGAGCCATTCGAGTATGATATATATACACCGCCACCATATGTTATGGTATAAATATCTCCGAATTCAGTTTTTACAAAATCGTTAATCACTTTACTTTTCAGGTTCGAGCCTGCCGGGTACCAAGTTGCCCCTTCATTTGTAGATTTAAATAAACCGCCGCCGTTAGTCCCGGCAACGACGGCAGAATCTCTTGCAACGACCAGGCAGTTGATATCCCTGAAAGCTATACCCTCTGATGCCTGAGTCCATGTATCGCCACCGTCGATAGATTTGAAGACACCGTGTCCGTAAGTGCCAGCGTAAACCACGTTATCGTAGGCAATGCCGATTGATTTTACAACCAAGCTGCCCAATCCGTTGTTCTTTTGAGACCATGAACTGCCGTTAATGCTGACAAAAACTCCGCCGCCCATCGTCCCAGCATAGATTGTTCCGTTCTTCTGAATCTCGATGCAGTTAACATAAAGATTCGTCAATCCCGAATTAATCTTTTGCCAGGTCAAACCTTTGTTTGCAGATTTATATATTCCATCGCCCCATATTGCAGCAAATATATTATCGCTCGAATCGACAGCCAGTACTCTGACATCCAGAAGGCTTGGAGAAGGATTGGCATGCCAGTAAGGTTCGTTTTTTTCCTGGGCAAATAATCCCGAAAAAACAATAGTTAGGAGAAGAAATATCCTTAAGCTATTTAAATACATATCTTTTACCTTAATTTATGGTTTTTAATTTTTTATTCATAGATATATATACACATAAAGAATATATTTGATACACTATTCATTTTAAGTATAATTCAATAATTGAATTTATTAATATACAATATTAGAGTTATATTGAAAAATTTTTTGAGATAATTCATGAATAAAAGTAAAATCTTTATAAACCTGACTTCGGGTATCGAAGCCTTAACAAAGTACTCTATTCCACTCGATAACGTTTCATTTATCAGAATTCAGTCGAGCCATTGCGAAGCACACAAATGGGAAGACATCCTGGCCGGGCTTGATGATAACTTTTTAATGCATCTGGCCATGGGCTTTAAATGTATCGTATATGATTTTGGCTCGCAAACAAACAATTCGAAAGCCTTGTATATCGGCCTGGAATGGATTAAGTATTTTTTATCAAGGCGATGGTTTCGACGGGATTATAAACCGGTCGTTAGAGGAAAAATCATAAGTAATTACTACGAAAAGGAATATGAAAAAATTTCGCGTAAAGCTAAAAGGAGGTACGATTATTACAGAAACTTTTTGTTTACAGAGGAACTGGACATTGAAGCCATATCATCCAAGACAGAAAACGACAATAAAAAGGATTTTTACAGGAGTCTAATCGGAGAACTTTTAAGCAACAGATAAGCGGGCAAGTTTTAAGAGAAAAACCAGATATCATGATAAAAATATTTTATTGTCAACATGTTGGATACAAATATGCTGCAAATTCAAATTATAAGCAAGTCCTGCTCTGCATAACTATATTGTGTACAACTAATTTAAAAAACAACATTTGACATTTTAAAAAAAATTATTTATATTTTGGTGTAATTAAAATGTTGCATAATGAAATTCAATTTATAAGTATTGAATAAAATCAATATACTGGTTGTCGATGATGAACAGATAGTAATCGACAGTATAAGAAAACACCTTAAATACGAGGGAAAATATGATATTTTAGAATCGCTGTCCGTTGGCGAAGCACTTAATCATTTCGATAATAAAAAGATACATATTGTGCTCACCGATTTAATGATGCCCGAAATTGACGGACTGGAGTTTTTAAAGCTACTAAGAGATAGAGATGAAGACGTATTGGCAATTGTAATTACCGGTTATGCCACAATTAACACGGCATTGCAGGCAACACAGCTTGGAGCATTCGACTATATAGCAAAACCATTCACAAGAGAAGAACTGAGGAAAATCGTAAAAAGGGCTGCCGATGTGGCAGAAGCAAAGGATAATGACGGGAAAACCACCGGAAATAGTGTTAAATACAGGGATTATATGACCTCGAACATCGAAAGTATAGGTAAAAATTCCTGGTTTTACCACGAAGAAGACGGCAACGTTATTATCGGCGTCGAAAAGCCTTTCCTGTATAATATCGGGAATATCCAGACGGTTTACCTGCCCGAAAAGGGAGATACCATAAGGCAGGGCAGCGTTTATTTACAGGTGTTTTCTTCAGGCCTTAAATCCTTTTCCCTGTTATCGCCTCTGTCGGGCGAGATAATACAGGTTAATAACAATGTATTGGAAAAACCTGATTTGATAATACAGGAGCCATACAGCGAAGGATGGTTGATTAAACTGAAGCCTTCGGACTTTGACAACGAAATTAAATTAATGGGGTTGTAATAATTTTTTTGGTTAAAACTATGACAGATGTCGATAATCCAAAATGTGTGTATTGCAAAAGTTCCAAGGTTATAAAACATGGAATGACCAATACGGGTAACAGAAGATATAGATGCAGGCATTGCGGCAGAACGTGGGTGCTCGAGAAAGCGGAGACCGTAAGGCCCGACCTTGCCGACCTGACGGAAGCATATTTGAATGGCAGGACATGCCGCGACCTTGTTTCCGTTTACAGAAGTTCGCCATTAAGAATAAATCAGCGAATAAGGGAGTTCCTCGAGGGTGTACCCCATTGGGAGGAATATTTGGATGCATGTGTCGCCAAGCACGAGCCAAGGCTTATTTACCTTATCGGCAAGTATTTTTCATGCTCAGTCAAAGGCTCAAAGAACAATACAATGTATCTTGCCATGGCTGTCGATGCCCTATCAACGGTAGTCCTGGGTTATGAAATCGGGCCAAAGGAATCGAGAGGGGTGTGGCTGTCGCTGCTCGACAGGATGAATTGCCGTGGTGTGACTGCTCCGACGTTCATGAGCAACGGCTCGAAGCATGTGGAAGAAGCCATGCAGATTGTGTTTCCATTCGCCACCCACAGGATTTTCTACCACAGGGCTTACCGCGATAAAGAACTGGCATGCTGCCTTTCGCGCCTGCCCATGAACTCAAAGCTGATAAACGATGCGCTAAGGGCTTACGATACATCTAAGAATAAAAACCTGCTCAAATACCTGAAATCGAATAACGACCACAGGATAAAGGATTTCCTTGTTTCCACTCCCGAATATTTTATCAGGAGGCTCAATGAAAGGCTTAACAACAAGCCTAAAACAAGGATTGAAGGCCTGACAAATTCGTTCCAGTCGAGGTTCGAGAAATTCCATATGATAAAAGACGATCCCTATCCCGTAATTAACGGCTGGATTTCGCTTTGGATGCTGCAAAGGCTCGATATTGGATTCAGCAGGCTTTCACTTTACCTGCAGATACCATGCTCCACATCGTTCAAAAAATTCTCTTGCGGCGATAAGCCAATTATACTGAATCTCGACGACGACAGCCCATTGCTCAAAACTTTTGTCATCGAAATTGCTTCGCGAAGCCTGCAACTGCCCATTTTTTATGCTCGATGCGAGATGAAACTGGATAAATGCAGCCTGTTTTAGGTAAAGTAAAGGATTTGATAAAGAATACTTAATCCTGGATTGTTGACTCCATTTATCGAATTTTACTTCGATTAACAGATTATTATTCAGTTATACCCCGAAGTTTGCTTCGGGATTGTTAGTTTTCGCGGTGTAAACGAAGAAAAATCAGGTTATGATTATTCGCCGTAAAGCAGGTCCATCATTTCGGATATTCGCCAGCTAACGCGCTCCTGAGCCTTCTTGAATTCCTTCGAATCGTTGTAGTATTTTTCTTCTTTGTCGTCAATCATATAAACCATCATTTGATCGAGGAAATAGCATTTATAATAAGAGTAATCTTCATCTTCGGTAGATTTCTTTTTAAATATCGACAAAACCATTTTGCCTTCGATAAAAAAGAATTCTTCTTCGGATATGCTCCCGTTATCGTCTTCGTGCGATTCGACAAATCCGATATAATCGCCGTCAAAATATACATCTATCGTTATGGAGTAATTATCTTCAATGTTTTCAAAGAGGTTTTTTTTCATATAAGAGCTTTTCAACGATAATGCGTCCTGATACTT